>NZ_JBGOOM010000006.1:0-218122 GCF_041439575.1 Vibrio sp. 5S239
GGGTTTTGTGGACTCAAAGAGACAGACCTTGAATGCGTTTGAAGAGACTTTTATTGCTCTATTGAATAGAGAAACAGCTTTCCGAATTATTAATTGTCGCAGAGGCGTCAATTAAACAGAATTTGCTTGGCGACCATAGCATTGTGGACCCACCTGACTCCATGCCGAACTCAGTAGTGAAACACAATAGCGCCGATGGTAGTGTGGGGCTTCCCCATGTGAGAGTAGGACATCGCCAGGCTCTTATTTATTTTCACTTTTTTGAAAGTGAAGACAAAAAGGTATCGTTACCTGTGTATACATGTAACAACATCTACAGTGTACTAATCTGTTGATGACAATTTGTTGGAGGGATGGCTGAGTGGTCGAAAGCACCGGTCTTGAAAACCGGCAACCGTTAATAGCGGTTCTAGGGTTCAAATCCCTATCCCTCCACCACCATTAAAAAGCCCGCTGAGAAATCAGCGGGCTTTTTTCATATCTGTCGTTTAGCAAAACAAAAAGAGCACTAACGTGCTCTTTACCTGTGACTCCACACCTGCTTGTTATCACTTATCGATAACTAGTCTTGCAGGTATTTTCCTTCGGCGACCTGCCAAAATGCTCTAATTAATGGGTTTTCTAATTGCGCGCGCTTACAGCACACCCCTAGTTCAAATGGTTTGATTGGCTCTATCTTTAAGCGGTCTACTTTGTCACGTACTGGGCTGTTGTTGATGACGACATCAGGAGCAATACCAACTCCACAACCTAGTGCAACCATACTTACAATCGCCTCATGGCCTGACACCTGAGCGTAAATATTGGGCTTTATCTTCATTTTTTTGAACCATGTATTGGCTCGGTCACGCGCTGTACCAGCTTCAGGGATTATAAAAGGTATTGCATTCCAGTTGGGTTTGTCAGATTGCAGTTGTTGGCTAAAGCTACTGACACCGGATGGAATAATAACTGACAGTGGAATATCGCTGATGGTCTCGAATTCTAACCTTGAAGGAAGGATATCTGGCTTTGCTGAAATCGCGATATCCGCCTCATCGTTTAAGATCTTGTCAATGGATTGAGCTGGATCGCCAGTAGAGAGCTTAAATTCAATATACGGATGAATAGCCCTAAATTCGGTTATGAGTTCAGGTAGGTGACTATAGCTAGCCGTTACTGAACAAAATATACGAATTTCCCCTTTAAGTTCCTGTTCTCCACCTTTTAGATGAAGGTTATATTGCTGCCACTCTCCCACGATGCTCAATGCTACAGGCAATAGGTGTTTTCCTGCTGGGGTAAGGTCAACACTGCGGTTGTCTCTGATAAGCAGTTCTTGCCCTGTTTCCTCTTCAAGCTTTTGTATCTGACGACTCAGCGCTGAAGGACTGACGTGCATAGCAGCAGCGGTTTTGCTGAAACTCTTGCTGTCACATAAATGTATAAATAATTGTAGAGATTTTATGTTCATGTTCTGCGATCGTTTCCATGTTGCATTTATTGCAATAACTAATTGTGAATATATCACTTTCAGCAACGGAGTGTCTGTTTTAGTATGAAGTCATTCGATAGAGAGATATCGACCTTACGGATTTATTTTTAAAGGAGTGCCCTAGAATGGCTAACTATTTCAATACATTAAACCTTCGTGAACAACTTGACCAATTGGGTCGTTGCCGCTTTATGGATCGTGAAGAATTCGCGACAGAAGCTGAATATCTTGAAGGTAAGAAAATCGTAATTGTTGGTTGTGGTGCTCAAGGCCTAAACCAAGGTCTAAACATGCGTGACTCTGGTCTAGACGTATCTTATGCTCTACGCCAAGCAGCAATTGATGAAAAGCGTCAATCATTCAAAAATGCTGATGAAAATGGCTTTGTTGTGGGTAGCTACGAAACGCTAATCCCTCAAGCAGACCTAGTAATCAACCTTACTCCTGATAAGCAACACACAAACGTTGTTGAAACAGTAATGCCTCTAATGAAGCAAGGCGCTGCTCTTGGTTACTCTCACGGCTTTAACGTTGTGGAAGAAGGCATGCAATTACGTGCTGACCTTACTGTAGTAATGGTTGCGCCTAAGTGTCCAGGTTCTGAAGTTCGCGAAGAGTACAAGCGTGGTTTCGGTGTACCAACACTTATCGCTGTTCACCCAGAAAACGACCCTAAAGGTGAAGGTTGGGATATCGCTAAAGCTTGGGCTGCAGGTACTGGTGGTCACCGTGCTGGTTGCCTAGAGTCTTCTTTCGTAGCGGAAGTTAAATCTGACCTGATGGGTGAGCAAACAATCCTTTGTGGCATGCTACAAGCTGGTTCTATCGTATCTTACGAGAAGATGATTGCTGATGGCATCGAACCTGGCTACGCAGGCAAGCTTCTACAATATGGTTGGGAAACGATCACAGAAGCACTGAAGTTTGGTGGCGTAACTCACATGATGGATCGCCTATCTAACCCAGCTAAAGTTAAAGCGTTTGAGCTTTCTGAAGAGCTTAAAGACCTAATGCGTCCGCTTTACAACAAACACATGGATGACATCATCTCTGGTCACTTCTCTAGCACAATGATGGCTGACTGGGCGAACGATGACGTGAACCTACTAGGCTGGCGTGAAGAGACAGGCGAAACGGCATTTGAAAACTATCCAGCTTCTGACGTAGAAATCTCAGAGCAAGAGTACTTCGACAACGGTATCCTAATGGTTGCTATGGTTCGTGCCGGTGTTGAGTTAGCATTCGAAGCTATGACGGCATCAGGCATCATTGATGAGTCTGCTTACTACGAATCTCTACATGAGCTTCCACTAATCGCAAACACAGTTGCTCGTAAGCGTCTTTACGAAATGAACGTAGTAATCTCTGATACAGCTGAGTACGGTAACTACCTATTCGCTAACGTAGCAACACCGCTACTGCGTGAGAAGTTCATGCCTTCAGTAGCAACGGACGTGATCGGCCGTGGTCTAGGTGAAGCATCTAACCAAGTAGACAACGCTAAGCTAATTGAAGTAAACGAAGCTATCCGTAACCACCCTGTAGAGTACATTGGTGAAGAGCTACGTAGCTACATGAGCGACATGAAGCGTATCGCTGTAGGCGGTTAATTAGTCGATTAGATACTGATAAACTTGTAGAAAAAGCAAGGCAGTATCACTAGCTCCTTATAGGTTGGAGCCATTATTCAGCAACACAACATCTAATAAAAAGGCTTGGTCGCCGTTGACCAAGCCTTTTTGCTTTTCAAGGGGCGGTATCGAGAATGCTTCGCGCACCAGAGAATGATGGTTTTCAAGCTAAGTCATTCCCGAAAGTGACGGAGGAACGTGGTCAGGAAACTATTCATTATTTGAGTTCTCGTCCGCATAAAAAAGGGCTGACGTTCTCACGTCAACCCTTCATATATCTTCTCGCTTGAATGCTTACTTGTCAGCAAGCTTAGCTTCTAGTTCAGCTAGCTTCTGTTCCATTTCCGTCAGCTTTTGACGAGTGCGCAGCAGCACCTGTGTTTGAACATCAAACTCTTCACGGCTGACAACGTCTAGCTTATTCAATTGGCCTTGGATAACTTGGCGAACCTTTTGGTCTACGTCTGAACCCAGTTCTTTCACTGGCTGAGGCATAGAGTCGTGGATCTGCTTAGCAATTTGCTCTAGTTTTTTTGGATCAAACATATCAATTAAACTCCTGACTATTTATCACTATTCTATTTAATCACACCTGAGATGTCGCCTATCGCGTATAAAAAAGGCCACCGAAGTAGCCTTTTTCATTGTTTTACGACTTAGCGATTACTTATTGTCAGCTAATCCTCTCTGCGCAGCCTTTGCTTCATCGACACGAGCTAGCTTTTCTAGATCTTTGTCTTCAACAAACACAGGTAGAGGTTTGTGCTTCTCTGCTAGGTAGCTGTAGATTACTGGCAGTACAAACAAGGTAAACAATGTACCGATTGCTAGACCAGCAACGATTACAATACCGATACTGAAACGTTGAGCCGCACCTGCACCCGTTGCATACATCAGTGGGATTAGACCCGCAATCATCGCAGCAGTAGTCATTAGGATTGGACGAAGACGAACCTTCGCCGCTTCCATAACGGCTTCAATACGCGTCTTGCCATTGTGTAGTTGCTCTTCTTTTGCTACTTCACAGATCAAGATACCGTGTTTGGTGATCAAGCCGACCAAGGTGATTAAACCAACTTGTGAGTATATGTTCATCGTGGCTGCACCCCAAGCCAGAGCTATTAGGGCACCACAAATAGCAAGTGGTACAGACACCATGATAACCAATGGATCTTTCAGAGATTCGAACTGAATCGCCAATACCAAGAAGATGATAGCCAAAGCTAAACCAAAGGTTGCGTAAAGTGCGCTACCTTCTGTTACGTATTGACGTGCTTCACCCATGTAATCGTGGTTGTAGCCACTTGGAAGCTTATTCGCCGCCGTGTCTTCAAACCATGCAATTGCATCACCCATTGCTGCTCCTGGAGCAGGTACTGCACCAATCGTAGCTGAGTTCAATTGGTTGAAGTGAGGAAGAGAACGAGGCTCTGCCACAACATCAATCGTAATCAAACTGCCTAGTGGTACAGCATTACCGTCCGCAGCACGTACGTAGTAGTTGTTCATTGATTCAGGGTTTAAACGGAACTTACGTTCAACTTGAGGGATAACCTCGTAAGAACGACCATTCAAGTCGATACGGTTTACGTAACCATCAGACATCATAGTACCTAAAGTGATACCAATGTCTTGCATGGTCACGCCGTAAGCCCCTGCTTTGTCTTTGTCGATATGGATCTTCATCGTTGCTGAGTCGTAGTTCAAATCAAGATCTGAATAAACGAACAACGGGTTAGTAGATACTTCGGCTAAGATCTCTGTCGTAATTTGGAATAGGCTCTCGAAGCTGTTCGGTGTGGTAATAACAAACTGAACAGGAAGGCCTGAACCTGCCCCTGGAAGTTCTGGCATTTGGAAGGCTGTTACGGCCATACCAGGGACATCTTTCACCAAGTTACCAACACGGTTTGTTACTTCAGACTGGCTTGCTTCTCGCTCGCTCCAAGGAACCATAGACGCAATACCAAACGCTTGGTTTGCATTTGGTACACCTGTAAACACTTGTGCGTAAGCTACTTCTGGCTGATCAGACAGAATCTTGTTTACGTCGTTCATGGTGTTTTGCATGAAGTCTAAGTTCGCATTCGACGGTGCTGTACCCATCAACATGATTACACCTTTATCTTCTGAAGGTGCTAACTCACTAGGGATGAACTTGAACAACAACGGTAAACTTGCAAATACGATGATAGCAAAGCCAATGAATACTGGACGATGCTGCATTACCGCACCAAGCATACGCTCGTAGCGGTTAGTCATACCATCCAATACACTATGTACTTTTAGTTCAAACTTGCTTGGTTCTGCATGAGCTTTTAGCATTTTTGAGCACATCATAGGCGATAGCGTCAGTGCCACGATACCCGATACAAAAACTGAACCTGCCAGGGTTAATGCGAACTCTTTAAACAACGAGCCTGTAATACCACCCATCATAGCGATAGGAGCGTATACCGCACCTAGCGTTAGTGTCATCGCGATAACGGGTACCGCAATTTCACGGGTACCGATAATGGCAGCTCGGAAAGGAGATTCCCCGAGCTTGATATGTCGGTCAACGTTTTCGAGTACCACGATCGCATCATCTACCACTAGACCTATGGCGAGTACCATTGCCAGTAGTGTCATCAGGTTCCACGAGAAGCCCATTGCTTGCATTACCATTGCCACACCAATAAGTGATAGTGGGATAGTAACGATAGGAATAAGAACTGCACGGAATGAACCAAGGAACAAGGTAATAACGATCAATACAATTAAGGCAGCCTCAAGAATGGTTTTGATAACTTCTTGAATAGACTCATTAATCGCAATGGTCGAGTCATACATCACGTTCATTGATATGTTGCTTGGGAGGTTCTTCTCTAACTGAGGAAGAAGCTCAAGTACATCGGCTGCAATATTGATTGGGTTAGCACTTGGCGCCGCGTTAATCGCTGCAACAACTGCTTCTCGACCATTGGCGCTTGCTCGGTAAATATCGTGGCTTTTTTCTAAAGAGACCTTAGCGATGTCGGATAGACGAATGATTTCACCTTCACCGCTCTTCACCACTAGGTTCTCTAATTCTTCAGTGTTTGATACCTGAGTATCTGCACTGCCGTTATAAAGCACGAACTCACCAGTCGCTTGACCCGTAGCTGATTGGTAGTTGTTAGCGTTCAGTACCGTCATCACATCAGATGCAGTTAGGCTAACCGCTGCCATTTTTGAGGGGTCTAGCCATACGCGTAGTGCGTATTTCATACCACCATAAAGGTCGACTTTAGATACACCGTTTACCGTAAATAGCTGCGGGTTGATGACACGCTCTAGATAGTCGGTAATTTGGCTCGATACCAACTCATCACTGGTAAAACCGATGTAGAGGACCGCTGTTGTTGAACCGGTAGACATAGTTACAGTTGGGTCTTCGGCTTCTTTTGGAAGCTGCGAACGAACCGAGTTTGTCTTGGCCAGTATGTCAGACAGCGCTGCATTCGGGTCGGTGTTCAGCTTCATGTTCACGGTAATCGTTGAACTACCGAGAACAGAAGAAGAAGTCATATAGTCGATATTATCCGCTTGAGCTACAGCCTGTTCGAGGGGCTGGGTTATAAAGCCTTGGATAAGATCGGCACTTGCACCGTAGTAACTCGTAGTAACGGTTACGACGGTATTCGTCATTTCAGGGTATTCACGCACCTGCATTTTGAAGATTGCTTGTAAGCCAAGCAGCGCAATCAAAAAGCTGATGGATACCGCTAGAACTGGACGTTTAATAAAAACATCAGTAAAGCGCATTGTGCCTCCAGTTACAGCTTAGGTGTTTCAGATGGTGGAGTGATGGCATCACTTTCAACAATCTTAACTTTGGCACCATTACTTAGACGTACTTGGCCTGAAGTGACAACCGTATCACCGGCTTTCACACCCTCAAGAATATGAGCGATATCAGCGGTACGTTCGCCTACTTTTACAACATGTTGAGCAACACGTTGAACCCCATCTTCTTCAGTTATGATATAAACATTGTCGCCGTATAGAGTAAAAGTAATGGCTGTTTGAGGCAGAGTTACTTGGTTCTCTAATTTAGGTAAAATGATGTTAGCGCGAGCGAACATGCCGCTACGAAGCTTGCCATCATTGTTTGGAATGTCTGCCTGAACTTGAATAAGACCACTTTGGATACTTACTGCAGGTTCAATAGCACTGATAGAGCCTTCAAAAGGTGTTTCAGGGTAAGCATCAACAAAGATGTCGATCGCTTGGCCAACGTTGATGCGAGATATATCAGTTTGAGAAACCGTGAAGCGCAGGCGCATTACACTGGTGTCTTCTAAGCGAACAATATCCGTACCCGATTGCAGGTATTGACCTAAATACACATTACGGATACCGACAGTGCCATCAAACGGTGCGCGGATTTCACGACGTTCAATCGATGCTTTTAGGCTTTCAATATCAGCAGATAGAGAGAAGTAGTTCGCTTCTGCTTCATCGTATGCTTCTTTAGAGATAGAGCCTTTTTTGAATAGCCCTTGGTAGCGCTTGTATTTTGCTTTCGCAGCAGGCAAACGAGCTTCAGAGCTCTTTAGATTTGCTTTTTCCACACCTGAGTCAAGGCGAACCAGTTGTTGACCATTCTTAACTTCAGTACCTGACTCGAAGGAAATTTGATCAATAACACCACTGGTTTCGTTTGCTAGAGTGACACCTTGGTTTGGTTCAATGAAGCCGATTGCCTCAATCACCGGAACCCAGTCGATCGGCTGAACTTCAGTTACCGTTACTGGAAACTCTGGCTCAGGACGGTTGGCCATAAACTCAGCAATTTTTTGTTGTTTGAACATGTTAAACCCAATAACGCTGCCGAAAAGAAGTACAGCGATGAGTAACATGAAGAAAGTCCACTTTTTCATTATGGTCAAAACTCCAATCTAGTGTTTAATTATTGCATCCCAACAGGCTTCTATTGCCGCTTCTAGTGCAGCCTCGTCAAGTTGGTAAAATCCTAAAGAATGCTTACGTGCTAGCGAGACACTAGCTGCTAAGCTCAAGCCACTTAATACTTCATTATCAAGTGGTTTAAATAACCCTCGCTCTTTACCCTCATTAAATAGCAGCTCAACTTGGGCAAACATTTTACGTTCTAGTTCCCTGAAGTCTTGGCTATTTGTCACGGGTAAAGAGTCATATTGAACCTGATTTTTAATCGCGGCTAAATTCGTTCCCGATAAGCTCCATATGTTTAACCACATGGTTCGATAGCGTTGCTTTATTGGATCCGAATCATTAACCCCTTTTTGAACAGCATCCGCTACTCGTTGAGTTACGAGCACTCGAACATCATCTATCAAGTGGTCTTTATCATCGAAGTAGCGGTAGATAGTGCCTGCAGCTACTCCTGCTTCTTTCGCTAATTTTTGCATTGAGAGGCCTTGAAAGCCGACCTCTGCAATTAGCTTTTCAGCGGCAGAAAGTATTTGTTGGCGTTTATCCTGAGGTGTATGAGCTGTCATTTTCCATCACCGATGAATGAACGTTCATTCATTGTAGCCTGATAACTATACACATGTGCAACAAAATTTTGCACAAATAACGTAAAAATCTTACATAAGAGAGCATAGCAATCATGCTATTGCAGGATTATTATAGACGCGCAATTTAATTCGCACCTCTAGACCAAATTGAGAACCAAATGAAACTGAACCCAAGACAAGATGAAGCCGTGAAGTATGTTTCAGGCCCCTGCTTAGTATTAGCGGGTGCTGGATCAGGCAAAACACGTGTTATCACCAATAAAATTGCTTATCTGGTTCAGGTGTGTGGTTACAAGGCGCGTAATATTGCGGCGGTGACCTTTACTAATAAAGCAGCTCGCGAGATGAAAGAACGTGTTGGGCAAACGCTGGGTAAGGGCGAATCGAAAGGGCTGATTGTTTCGACCTTTCATACCATGGGCTTAACCATCATTCGTCGTGAATACAAAGCACTGGGTCTAAAAGCGGGCTTTTCTCTGTTTGATGACCAAGACCAGCTAGCTTTGTTAAAAGAGCTAACAGAGAGGCAGATCGATGGTGATAAGGATCTGCTGCGCGCATTGATGAGTACCATTTCGAACTGGAAAAACGACATGCTAACGCCAGATCAGGCGAAAGCGCGCGCTCAAGGCGAACAGGAGCAGTTGTTTGCTTTCTGCTTTGAGATGTACCAAAAACAGATGAAGGCCTATAACGCACTCGATTTTGATGATTTGATCGCGATGCCTGTACTGTTGTTAAAAACCAATCAAGAAGTTCGTGAGCGTTGGCAGTCACGTATCCGCTATTTACTTGTTGATGAATATCAAGATACCAATACCAGCCAATATGAATTGGTACGATTGTTGGTTGGTGAAAGAGGACGTCTTACGGTAGTAGGTGATGACGACCAATCCATTTACTCGTGGCGTGGCGCAAAACCGCAAAACTTGGTGCTGCTTGGTGAGGATTACCCTAATCTGCGTTTGATCAAGCTAGAGCAAAACTACCGCTCAACCAGCCGAATCTTGCGTGCGGCGAACATCTTGATCGCCAATAACCCGCACGTGTATGAGAAATCACTGTTCTCTGAGATCCCTGACGGTGAAAAGCTCAAGGTATTGAATGCCAAGAATGAAGAGCACGAAGCCGAACGTATTACCGGTGAGATCATTGCACACAAATTTTTGAACCGCACAGAATACAAAGATTATGCGGTGCTTTACCGGGGTAACCACCAATCTCGCCTGATTGAAAAAGCCTTGATGCAAAACCGTGTGCCTTACAAGATCTCTGGAGGCACCTCTTTCTTCGCTAGAGCAGAGATAAAAGACATCATGGCTTATCTGCGTGTGTTGGTGAACCCAGATGATGACAACGCCTTCCTACGTATTGTAAACACGCCGCGTCGCGAAATTGGCCCGGTTACGCTTGAGAAATTAGGCAGCTACGCCAACATGCGTGGCAAAAGCCTATTTGAAGCCAGCTTTGAGATGGGTTTGGAGCAAACATTGACTGGCCGTGGTTTAGAAAATCTGCGTCGTTTCAGTGATTGGATCGTTCGTATCTCGGATAACGCCGAGCGTGGTAACACCGTGGAAGCGGTTCGTTCTTTGGTGCGCGATATTAATTACGAAGATTGGTTATACGAAACCTCGGCAAGCCCCAAAGCCGCGGAAATGAGAATGAAAAACGTCTCTGACCTTTATAGTTGGATTGTGGCTGACTTAGAAGGTGACAATTATGATAAAGAAGAAAAAACGCTAAGAGAAGTCGTTCAGCGCTTAACGTTGCGCGATATGATGGAACGTGGAGAAGATGACGATGATGCTGACCAAGTACAGTTAATGACACTTCACGCATCGAAAGGCTTGGAGTTTCCATATGTATTTTTAATGGGAGCGGAAGAGGGCATTTTACCTCACCAAACCAGTGTTGATGAAGGCAATGTAGAAGAAGAGCGTCGTCTTATGTATGTAGGCATTACTCGAGCACAAAAAGAGCTAACTTTTACTAAGTGTCGTGAACGCCGTCAGTATGGTGAATTGATAAAGCCAACCCAAAGCCGCTTTCTTGATGAGCTGCCGCATGATGATGTTGAGTGGGAAAGCGTCAAGAAACCTCAATCTGCTGAAGAAAGGATGGAAAAAGGGCAGGCGCACATTGCCAATATTCGTGCGATGTTCAACAAGAAATAAAGCTCTGCTTTAATCGCGCTATATAGAAGCCAATAAAAAAGGTGACCATCAGATCTGGTCACCTTTTTTGAATTTGGCATTTTTAATTATAGATCGGTAAATTACAGACCGGCAATCATGTGCTCGATAGCATCTTTGATTTCGTCGTCTGAACAATCCATACATGAACCTTTCGCTGGCATTGCATTAAAACCGTTGATTGCATGGTCTGCTAGAATGTCGCGACCCTGAGCAATTCTAGGCCCCCAGTCTCCCGCATCACCTTTCTTAGGTGCGCCACTTACGCCAGATGCGTGACAAGCGATACAAAAAGTACCATAAACGGTTGCGCCGTCGCGAGGGCCTGTTGGTTCTGCGGCTACTGGCTCACTGCCGACTAGGTATACTTGACCAACTGGCTTGATGCGTTCTGCAATTATATCTTGCTCTGCTTCGCTTAGGCCTGAAGCCATTGCGCCAGTTGAAAAGGTTAAAACTGCGATGACAACGCTTAAAATTCGACGAGACATATCCATTAAACTCACTTTACATTCCCAAGGTAAGTACATGCTTACCAATTTATAGTGTTGGAAGGGTGTTTTGATTTGAGCAGCAAAGAGCGACTGTTAAACCAATGTAAATAATGGGTGATTATATCCCGATAAGTTGTTGCAATAAACAACAACTTATAAGCTGTGACAGGTTGTAGTACTCAAATAAGGGGTTTATCACATATTAACTGTCGAAAAAGAGACCAAACAGAAAAAAAAGTTAAAAAAGTACTAGACGGCATTGGGTGATCTACGTATTATTCCACTCCGCCGACAGGGCATGCGCCTGTAGCTCAGCTGGATAGAGCGTTGGCCTCCGGAGCCAAAGGCCGAAGGTTCGAATCCTTTCAGGCGCGCCATCCGGTCACTTACTTAGGTAAGTGAAAATTGGCACAAAGAAACAATGGTGGCTATAGCTCAGTTGGTAGAGCCCTGGATTGTGATTCCGGTGGTCGCGAGTTCGAATCTCGTTAGCCACCCCATTCTTTCTTTTAAAAAATAATGGTAGCCTAGGCTTCCTGTGTTGACTTAATATTCCCTGAGTCGAGACAAAACTAGTCGGTGAATAGCGCAGCTTGGTAGCGCATCTGGTTTGGGACCAGAGGGTCGGGGGTTCGAATCCCTCTTCACCGACCACTATTTCAATAATTGCTGTTAAGCGGTTATATAAAAAGTTAGTGGTGGCTATAGCTCAGTTGGTAGAGCCCTGGATTGTGATTCCGGTGGTCGCGAGTTCGAATCTCGTTAGCCACCCCATTAATTTTGGTAGCTTTTTTGAAGCTCCCTGTTTGAGAAATCAAACGAAACGTCTCGGTGAATAGCGCAGCTTGGTAGCGCATCTGGTTTGGGACCAGAGGGTCGGGGGTTCGAATCCCTCTTCACCGACCATCTTTAAGAAAGCTCATCAGAAATGATGAGCTTTTTTTTCATCTGTAGCTCATTAGATTGGAACCCAAGTGGGGTTCGCCTGATGTTCAAAGAATGTCTCTTCACCGATCACCTTTAAGAAGCCTCAGTCGAAAAACTGGGGCTTTTTTACATCTGTCGCATGGGTATTTTCCAATTATTGTTTCTGATGGCAGGAGCGAATCGAGTTAGGCTACTCTCTTGGTACCTCTTCAGTAAGATCCCCCTCATATACAGGTATCCCACCTTCGACTTTCTCAATTATTGCGTTTTCATAGAGAGGAGCGCTTTATTAAACTCAAAGATCTATATCTAGTTTTATCTAAAATAACCGCTCAATAATTCGACAAATTAATGTGTTTGGTCTACGGATTTTGTGAAAAGAGAAACTTGGCCCCGGATTTGGTCACTAAGGGCTATATCTGACAACTTTCTTTCGGTCAAATACCTCAAAATATCATCTAATTTATCAAGCTTTTAGGTTTGTTGTTTTATATTTACTGTAGCTATGTGGGTGGTTAAATATCTGGCTTATATATTCCTATCTAGTTGTTTTGTTTGCTTAAAGTGTAAAATGTAGAGTTTGTTTCTATAGTGTTAATTGTTTTTTGGAATAATTATTTGTTTTTAGTGACTAATAGTGAGATCTGCTTTTAGCCATAAGTTTAGCTCTACAAGTAAGTAGTTGTATGGGGTTTGTGAGAATTTATCGCCGATAATATAATGTTGATTTTTATTACTATATGCTCCTTATGTGAATATTTATGTGCTACTTTTGCCTATTAAGCGTTTGATGTCGACTTTTTATCCTATTTTTGTTGCTTTTCTGTGAATTATTTGCCAAATTGTCAACCGTATAAAATATCAGAACAATATTCTGGTAAGAATGGATTCAATTTTGCAGACAGGGCAGAAAGCTGCCAAAGCAGTAGAGGTCTGGTAATGTCACTTTTAGAAGTAAAAAATCTTCGTATCGAATACCCATCTCGTCATGGAGTTCACGCCGCGGTTAAATCACTCTCGTTCAGTATTGAACGTGGTGAGATTGTTGGTGTTGTAGGCGAGTCTGGTGCAGGTAAATCAACAGTAGGTAATGCTGTGATCGATTTGCTGAGCCCTCCCGGCCGTATTGCTAGCGGCGAGGTATTTCTGGATGGCGAAAAAGTCTCAGGTCTATCTCCTGAACAGATGCGTTCTGTTCGCGGCTCAAAGATTGGTTTTATCTTCCAAGATCCAATGACGTCTCTAAACCCTCTATTCACCGTAGAGCAGCAGTTAAAAGAGACGATTCATGCCAACATGAAGGTTTCAGATCAAGAAGCCTACCAGCGCTCATTAGACTTGATGAACCAAGTGGGTATCCCGCAACCAGAAAATCGTTTAAAGCAATACCCACACCAATTCTCTGGTGGTATGCGTCAGCGTGTGGTTATCGCGATCGCCTTGGCAGGTGAACCTGACCTTATCATTGCCGATGAACCAACAACGGCACTGGATGTGTCAATCCAAGACCAAATCTTGGGCTTGATTCGCGAGCTATGTATTAAGAAAAACGTGGGTTGCATGTTAGTCACGCACGACATGGGCGTAGTATCTAACGTTACTGATCGCGTAGCCGTCATGTATCGTGGTGATTTAGTTGAGTTTGGCCCAACAGCGAAAGTTCTGGGTACTCCTGAGCACCCCTACACACACAGTCTTATTTCAGCGGTTCCGCGTTCAGATCGTAAACTCGATCGTTTCCCTACCGTGAGCTACATCGAAGAAGCGCAAGAGATGGCACCACTTGATGTGAAAAACCACTGGTTAGGTCAAAGCCAAGATCATCGTGATTACACTGGTCCACTGCTGAACGTTGAAAACGTAAACTTGCGCTTCACCACTAAAGATTCCTTCTTTGAGAGCCGTCGTGAGTACGTTCAAGCGTCAAATAACGTCAGCTTTGAAGTACATGAAGGCGAAACGTTTGGTCTAGTCGGTGAATCAGGTTCAGGTAAATCAACGATTGCTCGTGTTATTGCTGGTTTGTACGCACCAAACTCAGGCAAAGTGACTTTTGAAGGGATTGATCTGACAGGGCTTAAGTCTGAGAAAGAGCGTCGTCCAATGCGTCGCCAAATGCAGATGGTTTTCCAAAACCCATACACATCAATGAACCCTCGAATGAAAATATTCGACATCATTGCGGAACCTATCCGATTCCATAAGCTGACTCGTAACGAGAATGAAACTCGTCAGATCGTGAACGACCTGCTTGATCACGTTGGTTTAGGCAAGATGTCAGGGGTGAAGTACCCGCACGAATTCTCAGGTGGCCAACGTCAGCGTATCTCTATTGCTCGCGCTCTGGCAACTCGTCCTCGTCTATTAATTTGTGATGAACCTACCTCTGCGCTGGATGTGTCAGTACAGGCTCAGATCCTTAATCTATTGAAAGACCTGCAAGACGAGCTCAACCTAACCATGCTGTTCATCAGTCACGATTTACCAGTTATTCGCCAAATGTGTGATCGTGTTGGCGTGATGCAAATGGGGGAATTACTGGAAGTAGCGCCAACAGAGCAGCTGTTCCAATCGCCTCAACATGAATACAGCAAACACCTAATTTCTTTAATGCCTGAATTTACGGGTTTAAGAGAAGAAAAAGCAGTGGCACAAGCCGCAACATAAAATCAGCAGGCTGGAGTTTAGCTTGCTAACAAAAATAAACAGACGCACATACAACAACTAGGGATCTGGATTCCCGCATGAAGGAGTTATGCAATGAAAACCATGAAAAGCAAATTAGCAGTAGCTTTGATGGCAGCTGGCCTAAGCTTTAGTGTAGCAGCCGCAGATATTACTGTTGGCTACGCAGCTGACCCAGTATCACTTGACCCGCACGAGCAGTTGTCTGGTGGTACACTGCAAATGTCTCACATGGTGTTTGACCCTCTAGTACGTTTCACACAAGAGATGGGTTTTGAAGGCCGCCTAGCATCGAGCTGGGAGCGTATTGATGAAACGACTTTCCGCTTCAACCTACGTAAAGGTGTGAAATTCCACTCTGGTAACGAACTGACTGCTGATGATGTTGTGTGGACTTTTGATCGTCTACAAGCTTCTCCAGACTTTAAGTCTATCTTCACGCCATACGAAAAAATGGTAAAAGTGGATGACTACACAGTTGAGCTAGTATCAAAAGCGGCTTACCCACTAGTACTACAAACAGCAACTTACATCTTCCCAATGGACAGCAAGTTCTACTCTGGTCAAACTGCGGAAGGGAAAGACAAGTCTGAACTAGTTAAGCACGGTAACTCGTACGCTTCGACTAACGTTTCAGGTACAGGCCCATTCATCGTAACGCAGCGTGAGCAAGGCGTAAAAGTAACGTTTGAGCGTTTCAACGATTACTGGGACACAGAGTCTGACGGCAACGTAGACAAGCTAACACTTGTGCCAATCAAAGAAGACGCAACGCGTGTAGCCGCGCTTCTTTCTGGTGACGTTGATATGATTCACCCAGTCGCACCAAACGATCATAAGCGTGTTAAGAATGCTAAGAACATCGATTTAGTAACGCTGCCTGGTACTCGTATCATTACGCTTCAAATGAACCAAAACAGCAACGAAGCGTTGAAAGACGTACGTGTTCGTCAAGCAATCGTTCATGCGATTAACAATGAAGGTATTGTTAAGAAAATCATGAAAGGTTTCGCGACAGCGGCTGGTCAGCAAAGCCCAACAGGTTACGCGGGTCACAACGAAGAGCTAGTGCCTCGTTACGACCTGAAAAAAGCGAAAGAGCTGATGAAAGAAGCGGGCTACGAAGATGGCTTTACACTAACTATGGCAGCACCAAACAACCGTTACGTGAACGATGCGAAAGTAGCGCAAGCGTCTGCAGCAATGCTGTCTAAGATTGGTATCAAAGTTGATCTTAAAACGATGCCTAAAGCACAGTACTGGCCTGAGTTTGACCTATGTTCAGCAGACATGATGATGATCGGCTGGCACTCAGATACCGAAGATTCAGCGAACTTCAACGAATTCCTAACAATGACTCGTAACGAAGAGACTGGTCGTGGTCAATACAACTGTTCTGGCTACTCAAACCCTGAAATGGATGCAATTGTAGAAGCTTCTAACACTGAAACAGACCCGGTTAAGCGCTCTAAGATGTTGAAAGGCGTTGAAGCGACTCTTTACAACGATGCGGTATTCGTACCTCTACACTGGCAGAGTGAAGCGTGGGGCGCGAAGTCTAACGTAGGTGCAGCTGACATAGTAAACCCAATGGTTATGCCTTACTTTGGCGACCTAGTTGTAAAATAATCTAGCTTGCTAGAATCGAGAGCCTGAAGCTTTTCAGGCTCTCAAATTATTAAGAAATAGATTTAAGTTTTGATATTTGGTTTTCCTTCAGTCTGGCTAAATACTTTTTTAAGACTGAATTTTTTGTTGTCTAGTCGCGGAGTTCGATTAGATAGTCATGGATAGATAAGGGGCAAGGAATGGTTACGTTTCTGGTCAAGCGCCTGTTTCAGGCACTGATAGTGATGTTTGTGATCAGTTTGGTGGCGTTTGCCATTCAGGATAACCTGGGCGACCCGTTGCGTGAGTTAGTCGGTCAATCTGTTTCAGAATCGGAGCGTCAAGCGCTGCGTGATGAACTCGGCTTAAATGATCCCTTCGTTACAAAATACACTCGCTTTATAGGCGCTGCTCTACAAGGCGATCTTGGTACTTCATATTTCTTTAAACGTCCTGCAGTGGATGTGATTTTAGATAAACTGGTCGCGACACTGGAACTGGTGTTGGGCGCTTCTCTGATCATTGTTTGTCTGTCGATCCCACTTGGTGTTTATTCTGCAATACATCCAAAAAGTTTCTTCACCAAGCTCGTGATGGCGGGCAGTAGTATCGGCATCTCTGTGCCGGTTTTCTTAACCGCAATCATGCTGATGTATGTGTTCTCTATCGAACTCGGTTGGCTACCGTCATTCGGGCGGGGTGATACCGCAAACTGGTTTGGGTGGGAATCTGGCTTCTTAACGCTAGATGGCCTTGCGCACTTAGTGCTGCCGAGTATTGCTCTGGCATCTATCATGCTGCCGCTGTTCATTCGTCTAGTACGTTCTGAAATGCTCGAGGTTCTGAGCTCTGAATACATCAAGTTTGGTAAAGCAAAAGGCCTAGCGCTGAACAAGATTTACTACCAACACGCTTTGAAAAACACAATGCTGCCAGTACTCACGGTAGGTGGTGTTCAAATCGGTACGATGGTGGCTTACACCATTCTAACTGAAACTGTATTCCAATGGCCGGGTACCGGCTTCCTATTCCTTGAAGCGATTAACCGAGTGGATACTCCACTGATTACCGCATACGTTATCTTCGTTGGTCTGATCTTCGTAGTAACGAACACCATTGTTGACCTGCTTTACGGCATCATTAACCCAACAGTGAATATTACAGGGAAAGGAGCATAATCATGGAACACACAACAACAGCTCCATCTCGTTGGGAGCGATTCAAGCAGTCAGACATTCTGTACTACTTCTTGCGCGACAAAGTGGCAATGTTCAGCTTTGCGGTCTTTGCAGCTTTCCTAGTGATGGCTCTAGCGGCGCCGATTTTAGCGCCAATGGATCCATATGACGTGACCTCAATCGACATCATGGATTCTGAGTTACCACCATCTTGGATGGAAGACGGCGAAGAGCGTTTCTTATTGGGCACCGATGAGCAAGGTCGTGACATTCTGTCGACCATGCTTTACGGCTCGCGTCTTTCATTGACGATTGGTTTCTTAGCGGTTGGCCTTCAGCTAACACTCGGTATCATCATTGGTCTTTCTGCGGGTTACTTCGGTGGTCGTATCGATAGCTTCCTGATGCGTTTTGCTGATGTTCAGCTTTCGTTCTCAACCATGATGGTCGCGATCATTGTCTCGGCTATCTTTAAGGCAAGTTTCGGTAGTGACTTCTATGCACAATATGCGGTTGTAATGCTAGTGGTGATCATTGGTATTGCTGAATGGCCTCAGTATGCACGAACCATTCGAGCATCAGTCTTGGCAGAGAAGAAGAAAGAGTACGTAGAGGCGGCGCGTGTGATGGGCTTCAGAGCACCTCGCATCATGTTCCGTCATATTCTACCGAACTGTTTATCACCGATCTTGGTTATCTCTACGGTACAGGTGGCAAATGCCATCATGTCAGAAGCGGCACTTTCTTTCCTAGGCTTAGGCCTTCCGGTAGACCAACCGTCACTGGGTGCTCTGATCAGTACTGGTTTTAACTATATCTTCTCAGGAGCATGGTGGATCACAGCATTCCCAGGTGTGCTTTTGGTAACATTAGTTCTAGTAATTAACTTATTGGGTGACTGGTTACGTGATGTGTTTAACCCTAAAATTTATAAAGGGTGATAGCACAGATTGATTTTTGACAAAAAAAGTCACTAAACTAAGAGCCGTAAGCAATTACGGCTCTTTTTTTGCTTAATGACTCTGGAACTATAGATTATTGGTATGGTCAATAATACTTAAAATGGAATTCATGTTTTATCGATATAGAGTCGGTAACAATTAGCCCGAAAGGGTTTAAGTGGTGGTTATGAAGTTGACAATGAATGCTGTACGCTGTGTTGTGAGTGAAAATTATCGTATGGGGCTTATCGCGGTATCCCTTTTAGTATCGAGCCAGGTTAATGCGGAATCGGTCCTATGTGATGCGACTCAAGCCAGTACTAATCAATTACCACAGTTAGAACAATCATGTCCTATCGGTAAGGGTGTATGGGGAAAAAAAGCCCCTAAACGTCATTCAGAAAACGAGTTGTTTTGGGTTCAATGTGGCTTGTTAAATGAGCCTTTATCATTAGGCCGAGCGAAACCTCTTTATGAAAAAATTTCGACTAACGTTTGGATGAAGCCAGAAAGTGGCGACTATCGTTGCTTAATTGGCCCATACTCTACCTTCTCTGATGCGAGAAAAGACCTAGCTCAGGTGCGTAAGGTCCCTGGTTACGGTGAAGCTTTTATTCGCATGGTCGATAAGTCGAAAACCTCATCACAACCTATCGTTGCGAAAGCGGCACAATCAAAAGCGGTTAAGCCTGCAACTCCGGCAAAGCCAAAACCAGTACCGAAACCTGTGGTTGCAACTCAAGCGGCAACGAGTGTCGCTGCAATTCAAGCTTTTCCAAGCAGTGGCACAAGCCCTGACAATGACCTTGATATCGAAATCCGAGTGACAGCAAACGTTGCGGGTAGTAAATATGCCATTCCTTATTTAGTTGATCATAAGCAACAGTTTTACATGGAACAAGGTAAACCTTGGAGCCGTTTAGATTTTGGAAGTGCTGAGCTAGTGTGTAAGCAAATTGGCATGAAATTGATGAGTGATCAGCAATGGCAGAGCATTCTTGGTTCATCGGTTATGGAAAACCAGAATTGGCCAATGCATCTACCTTATTGGGGCGCAGATAAGAAAGGTCTGTTTACTAACGGGAACGTGAATCAGCTAAAAGGTTCTTCACTGCTTAACGTGATGTGCGTTAAGTAATTTTTTGTTCTTAATAGATAAAAGAAACACTCAGGTTCTGAGTGGACATAAAAAAGCAGGCTCAAGGCCTGCTTCTAAAAGTTATCAACGGAAGGCGTTGATTATCTCATGGTAACAAACTCTTCAGAGCCCGTTGGGTGAATCGCTACAACAGAGTCGAAGTCTGCTTTGGTTGCGCCCATCTTCATTGCAACGCCGAAGCCTTGAATCATTTCGTCAACCGTGAAACCGATGCCGTGTAGGCCAACGACTGTCTCTTCTTCACCAGCACATACTAGCTTCATCTTACAAGGTTGACGGTGCTTGGTTACTGCTGTGTACATAGCAGTGAAGCCAGACGTGTATACCTTGATGTTGTCTTTGCCGTATTGCTCTTCAGCCTCTTGAGTCGTTAGACCAATTGTGCCGATAGGTGGGTGGCTGAATACAACAGTAGGAACGAGCTTGTAGTCCATTTTCGCGTTGGTTTGACCGTTGAATAGACGCTCAGAAAGCTGACGACCTGCTTTAACAGCAACAGGAGTTAGCTCGATACCGCCTTCCATGATGTCGCCAACACAGTAGATGCCAGGAACATTCGTTGCTTGGAACTCGTCTACTTTGATGTAGCCACGGTCGTTAGTTTCAACGCCAGTTGACGCTAGGTTGATAGCGTCAGTCGCTGGGTGACGGCCGATAGCCCAGATTAGGTGGTCAACGTTTTGAGTGTTGCCGTTCTCTAGGTGTAGAGTCAGCGTGCCGTCTGCTTCTTTCACAACTTCTTTAGGTACTGAGTGTGTGTGAAGTGTTGGGCCTTCCGCTTCCATTACTTCAACCAATGTTTCGATGATCATTGGGTCGAAGCTACGTAGTGGAGACTCTTTACGGCAGAACAGGTGTGTTTCTGTGCCAAGTGCACTTAGTACGCCTGCGATTTCTACTGCGATGTAACCTGCACCGATAACAGCAACACGTTTTGGTTGCTCCATTAGATCGAAGAAACCGTTTGAGTCGATGCCGTATTCTGCGCCTGGGATGTTTGGAATCGTTGGACGACCACCTACTGCGATCAGGATGTGATCTGCAGTGTAGTGTTCGCCGTTTACTTCAACAGTCTTCTCGTCAACGAACTTAGCGAAGCCCTTGATTACGTTTATTTTGTTGTTACCCAAAACGCGATCGTAAGATTGGTGGATACGACCAATGTACGCTTGGCGGTTTTCAACCAACTTACTCCAGTTGAAGCCTTTTACCTCAACGTCGAAGCCGTAATCTTCCGAATATAGGTTGATCGCTTCAGCAACCTGAGCACCGTGCCACATTACTTTTTTAGGAACACAACCAACGTTTACACATGTACCACCAAGGTCTTGTGCCTCGATAAGTGCAACTTTTGCACCGTGCATAGCTGCGCGGTTAGCTGATGCGATGCCGCCTGAACCGCCGCCGATACAGATGTAATCAAAATGAGTTGCCATTACTTTCTCCATTTATTGAAGGCTGTAGTTACAGTGAGCGCACTGGATACCTACGTCCTATAGATTCTTAAATTGTCTAATTATTATATTGAGGGCAGATCGGTTGAACTCAATCACCCTGTTTGAAATTTATTCGTGTACGTCACAATCTGCTGAATATTCGTTAGATTATGACGTTAAGTTCGAGATTACTCGGGTACGATCCACTCTACTTTGAAGTGACCGGTCGCCGGCGCAATTGCTTCCTTCAAGAATGGAAGAATCTCGTTCATTTGGCTTTCTAGCTTCCAAGGCGGGTTGATAACAATCATGCCTGATGCTGTCATGCCACGCTCGTTGGTATCTGGTGATACGCCCAGTTCGATTTGTAGAATCTTGTTGATGCCTAATCCTTCCAGTCCTTCGATCATATCTTCTATATCACAGCGGTTTACTACCGGGTACCAAATTGCGTAGATACCGGTTGCCCAGCGCTTATGACTTTGAGCAATCGCAGTCACCACATCGCGATACTCTTTTGCCAGCTCGTAAGGTGGGTCGATAAGTACCAAACCACGACGTTCTTTAGGTGGCAGGCTGCCTTTTAGGCGTTGGAAGCCATCTTCTTTGTAGATAGATACCTGACGATCGCGGTGGAACTCTTGCTCAAGCAGAGGGTGATCGGCTGGGTGAAGCTCAGTCAGTACCATGCGGTCTTGGTCGCGCAGGTGCGCGCGGGCAACACGTGGAGAGCCCGGGTAGAAACGCAGTTTTTCGCCATTGTTGAGTGCTGAGATAGACTCAAGGTAGCTTTGAATATCTTCAGGAAGTTCTGTTTGTTCCCAGACGCGTGCAATACCTTGCTTGTATTCACCGGTTTTTTCAGACCATTCATGCGTTAAGTCGTAACGACCTACACCAGAGTGAGTGTCATGATAAACAAAAGGCTTATCTTTCTGTTTCAAAGAATTAAGAATAAGGCTCTGTACGATATGCTTTACTACGTCGGCATGGTTGCCCGCGTGGAAGCTGTGGCGATAACTTAACAAATTAAACTCTCGTAACACTCTCGATTTAGAGTGTGGTTAGTGTAGGTGGGGTGAATCTGACTATTATAACCCTCAATGGACTATAAATTCTCGAACAATTCGGGAACAGTCGTTCGCAATATGCAGTTAGTTATTGGTTCTACTATTGAAATTTGCCTTGTTGGGCACTATTTAATAACTATTCGCAGGTGATTTTTTTAGGCGAACTTTAGCCTGATGACTGTAAGACGACCTCATTACAAAAAAGACGAAAGTCTCTAAAGCCAAAGGAATGTTTATATGTCTAATCCGCTATTAACCTTCACGGACTTACCTCCGTTTTCACAAATCAAGCCTGAGCACGTTAAGCCAGCAGTTGAGCAAGTGATTGAAGCGTGTCGCAACAAGATAGAACAAGTACTTGAAGGTAATACTTCACCAAGCTGGGACAACCTCGTTGCTCCGATTGAAGAAGTGGACGATCGTTTAAGCCGCATTTGGTCACCTGTAAGCCATATGAATTCTGTCGTGAACAGTGATGAGCTACGTGACGCGTATGAGAGCTGTTTGCCTGCTCTATCTGAATACGGTACTTGGGTGGGTCAACACAAAGGTTTGTTTGAAGCGTACAAAGCGATCAAGGCGAGTGAAGCATTCTCGGCACTGAATCGAGCTCAGCAAAAAACCATTACTGACGCACTGCGCGACTTCGAACTGTCGGGCATTGGCTTACCTGCAGACGAACAGCATCGTTACGGCGAGATCAGCAAGCGCATGTCTGAGCTAGGTTCTCAATTCTCGAATAATGTACTTGATGCAACCATGGGTTGGAGCAAGCAGATCACAGACGTGGCTGAACTGGCGGGCATGCCTGAATCTGCGTTAGCTGCAGCGAAAGCAGCGGCGGAGTCTAAAGAGCAAGAAGGTTACCTACTGACTCTAGATATCCCATCATACCTACCTGTGATGACTTACTGTGATAACCAAGAACTGCGTAAAGAGCTTTATGAAGCGTACGTAACGCGTGCTTCTGATCGTGGTCCAAATGCAGGTAAGTGGGACAACACAGAGATCATCACCGAGCAACTTAAACTGCGTCACGAAGTTGCACGCATGCTTGGCTTCAACACCTACAGCGAAAAATCACTGTCGACCAAAATGGCTGAAACGCCGGATCAAGTGCTCGGTTTCCTCAATGACCTAGCCGTAAAAGCGAAACCACAAGGTGAGCGCGAAGTCGAAGAGCTACGTCAGTTTGCTGAGAAAGAGTTTGGTGTGTCTGAGCTAAACCTATGGGACATTGCTTACTACAGCGAAAAACAGAAGCAGAATCTATTTGAGATCTCTGATGAAGAGCTTCGCCCTTACTTCCCTGAATCCAATGTTGTATCAGGCCTGTTTGAGGTACTAAACCGTGTGTTTGGTATGTCGGTAACAGAGCGTGAAGGTGTCGACACATGGCATGACTCAGTGCGCTTCTTTGATATCTTTGACGCGACTGGCGCACTGCGCGGTAGCTTCTATCTAGACCTATACGCACGTGAGCACAAACGTGGTGGTGCTTGGATGGATGACTGTCGTGGTCGTCGTATTACCGAATCTGGCGAGCTACAAACGCCAGTTGCTTACCTAACGTGTAACTTCAACAAGCCAGTTGGTGATAAGCCAGCACTGTTTACTCACGATGAAGTAGTGACCTTATTCCACGAATTCGGTCACGGTATCCACCACATGCTGACGCAAGTAGAAGCGGGTGCAGTTTCGGGTATCAATGGTGTGCCTTGGGATGCCGTTGAGCTGCCAAGTCAATTCCTAGAGAACTGGTGTTGGGAAGAAGAGGCGCTGTCGTTTATCTCTGGTCATTTCGAAACGGGTGAAGCCTTACCAAAAGAGATGCTCGAGAAGATGCTAGCGGCGAAGAACTTCCAATCTGCAATGTTTATCCTGCGTCAGCTAGAGTTTGGTTTGTTCGATTTCACGCTACACACAGAATACGATCCAGAAGTGGGGGCTCGCGTATTAGAGACGCTAGCCGATGTGAAATCTAAGGTATCGGTACTACCAAGCCTTGATTGGAACCGTTTCTCGCATAGCTTTGGCCACATCTTTGCTGGTGGCTACAGTGCAGGTTACTACAGCTATCTATGGGCAGAAGTGCTTTCAGCCGATGCGTTCTCTGCATTTGAAGAAGAAGGCATCTTCAATACAGAAACCGGTAATCGCTTTCTGAGTAACATCCTTGAAATGGGTGGCAGTGAAGAGCCAATGGAGCTATTCAAACGCTTCCGAGGTCGTGAGCCAAACATTGATGCAATGTTGCGTCATGCGGGAATCAACGCGTAATTGCTATCATTTCCGTAACGGTGGTAGTTGCTTAGTTCTATTGCGAGTTAATTAGCTTTCATTACGAGTTAATAGCGAAAAGAGCCTCTACGTTAGAGGCTCTTTTTTTGTCTACATTAAGCTGAATCAATGCTATGGATTCACATTGCGATTGATAGGGTTCTGCAATGAAATTAGGGTCTCGGTCGACTGAACTTCATCGATCGCTTGCAGCTTATCGATCAATACAAACTGCAGTTCTTCGATCGATTTACACATCAATTTGACAAAAATATTATAGGCGCCTGTGGTGTAGTACGCCTCTACCACTTCCTCTAAAGCATTGAGCTTGTCGATGGCTGAATGGTAATCGCGAGCGGCATTGAGATTGATGCCAATAAAGCAGCATACGTCGTAACCTAATTTTTTGGTGTTTACCACAACCTCGGTACGCTCAATAATGTCAGCCGCTCTCATCTTTTCGATACGAACATGAATCGTGGCTGGGCTGACATCAAACTGCTTTGCCATTTCAGCATAAGGCGTTCGCGCATCTTCCATTAAAGTTTTGAGAATGGCACGGTCTAGGTCATCTAGACGAGCGGTTGTTGTGGACATGCGTAATCCTTAGATTGAATGAAAACATACCGGCTAGAGTACACATCATAGCCAAGGGTGATAATATTAGCAGTAACTATAGTGTTAGGGTGAATACAGTGCGATTTTCGTTGTTATTAGTTTTGATGTGTTGGAGTGTTTTTACTTCAGCACAGACAAAAGATGTATTGGTCATTCACTCTTATCATCAAGGTTTTGTCTGGACAGATGATTTCCATGAAGGGTTGGCTGAAGAACTCGACCGTGACGGCCTGTCTTATCGTGTCGTTTATCTCGATAGCAAGCGTACTCAAAACACGGAATACTTAGAGCGAATTTATCAGCTATACCGTACCAAGCTGTCGCATGAAGAGTTTACCGCTGTGGTGGTCAGTGATAACAACGCCCTTAACCTGATGAAGCGCTTAGCGCCTGAGCTCAATGGCACGCCTGTTATTTTTGGTGGCATCAACAATTTCTCTCCACAAATGATAGAAGGTTTGAATGCGACGGGTATCACCGAAGATATTGATATAGCAAGCAATGTAGAGCTGATCAAGCGACTTCAATCGACAGTGGAAAAAATATATGTGGTCACTGATCATTCGGTAACGGGTGAAGCTATTCGCGCTCAAGTGGATCTATTCCTAGAAAAGCGTCCTGAGTTTTCTAGGTTGGTAGAGCAATATAAGCCCGACTCTTATCAAGAACTGATGACGTTCGCTCAACGCGCTGATATTACAAAAAGCCTGCTGTTTTGGGCTTACTACCGAGATATCAACGGCCGAGTCAGCAGTAATGAGGACTGGCGCCAGCTTAACAAAAAAGCTCAGATACCATTGTATATCGTGCATGATTTGGGGCTTGGGTATGGTGCTATTGGCGGTGTCATTCACCGTGGTAAGACACAAGGGCGAGGTACAGGGCAAGTGTTGCTGAATGTGCTCGATAACCCGGATGAACCTTTGCCGAAAGTGGTTGCTGGCGCCCCAGAAATCAAACTTGATTACCAACAAATCTCACGCTGGGACTTGGGTGCTGAGAATGAAGCCTCGGTGGCTTTCTTCAATAAGCCCAAATCATTCCTGACTCGCTACCGCGATGAAATTCAGACCATAGGTTTGCTGTTTCTAACGATGTCGAGCGTCATCGCGATCTTGGTTTATTACCTTAATCGTCTCAAGAAAAGTGAGAGAACGAGCCGTCAGAGCCAACGGCTACTTGAGTCGATATTCGACCAGAGTTTACAGTTTATGGGGATTATCGATGAGGCTGGTGTGCTGTTGTCTAGTAATAGTAAATTGCATGAACTTCTTTACAACCAAGGCTATAAATTGGGGACGCCTCTTCAAAACCATCAACACTGGGAAGATTCTGCAAAGCAGCGGCTAAAGGAATATTTTATCTCTAAAGACGAACATCAGGCTTTGCGATTTGAAGCCGAAGTGTGGTGTCGTGATCGCGGCGCAATGGTATTGGACATCTCATTAAAGCCAATGCCGATAAGCGAAGGGGATGATATTCAGTTCTTATTTGAAGCTCGTGACGTTACGTCGGGTAAGCTTGTTGAGAATAAACTGTTCCAGCGTGAAGCAAACCTAAAGCTGTATTATGACAAACAACCGGTAATGATGATTACGCTAGATGGTCACAACCGCATCCAACAAGTGAATCAGTTTGCTGAAAAGTTGTTGGGTTATTCATTGAAACAGTTATTGGGCCATCGCCCTCGAGAGTTCTACGTTGATGAGAATGCGATGACTCCACGTAATATTTTATTGCAACCGCAGCATAAA
This sequence comes from Vibrio sp. 5S239, assembly GCF_041439575.1. Lineage (NCBI taxonomy): Bacteria > Pseudomonadati > Pseudomonadota > Gammaproteobacteria > Vibrionales > Vibrionaceae > Vibrio > Vibrio sp. 5S239. The sequence goes on from NZ_JBGOOM010000006.1 coordinate 26,976, forward strand.
ATCCGCGGTGTGTGGCGCCGTGATATTGAATATCGTCATGCTGATGGCAGTAGAATCTGGATTAGAGAAAATATTCGCCCGTTGGTTGAGTCTGATCAGCTGTTGATTGTGGGTGAAGACATTACTGAAACACACGAGCTGTCAGAAAAGTTAGAGTATCAAGCACAGTACGACTTGTTGACTGACACTTTTAACCGCAACCACTTTGAGCAAGAGCTGAAAAAGGCGCTTAAAGAGGTCGAAAGCCACATGCGAACTCATGCGATGTTGTTCCTAGATTTAGACCAACTGAAGGTGTTGAATGATACCGCAGGGCATGAAGCGGGCGATGCTGCGATCTTGTTTAGTGCAAAACTGTTAGAAGATGTGCTGCCCTATAATGCGTTATTGGCGCGCATGGGTGGTGACGAATTTGCCGTGTTAATCAAAGACTGCACCGAGCGAGATGCGCTCAATGTGTGTCGTAGCATTATCTCTATGATGAGTGAGAATTCATTTGTATGGAGGGATATTCGTCTCAACCTCACTTGCTCTATCGGCCTTCGATTGATTGACCATACTGCCTCCTCACCGCAGATGGTGCATGCTCAGGCTGATGCTGCTTGTCATGTGGCCAAAGAGGAGGGACGTAACCGCTACCACCTTTATCATCAAGATGATGAAGACCTTCGTCGCCGTCATTTGGAGATGGAGAGCGTGAACTTGGTGCATGAAGCATTGGCCAATGATCGCTTAGAGCTATTTGCACAGCGTATTCTAGGCTTAGATATAGATTGCGAGAAAATGCATTTCGAGATCTTGGTTCGGATTAAGAATGTTGATGGGGAGTACATCTCTCCGGGTATCTTCATGCCCGCTTCAGAGCGATACAACATTGCACACCTGATTGACCGAAAAGTGGTAAGCCTGACATTGAGTTGGTTGGAGCAACGGCCCCAGGTTATTGATGAGCTTGGAATGTGCTCAATCAATTTGTCTGGTCATTCGATGGGTAATCGAGAGTTTGTCGAGTTCTTGATTGATAACCTCAAAAACTCGTCAATACCGAGCCATAAAATTTGTTTAGAGATCACTGAAACGGCCGCAATGAGTAACATGAAACAGGCGATCAAGTTCTTTACGAGAATTAAAGAGCTGGGCTGTATGATTGCACTGGATGATTTCGGTTCAGGGTTATCGTCGTTTGGGTATCTGAAGAAGCTACCGGTCGATATTGTGAAAATCGATGGTTTGTTTGTACGTGATATTGATGTCAACGAGATGGACCACGTGATGGTTCGTTCTATCAACGACCTAGCTAAGCAGATGGGCAAATATACGGTGGCTGAATTCGTTGAAAACACTCAGGTGATCGACAAACTGCTCGAGCTTGGTGTTAACTATGCGCAGGGCTACATCATAGGTAAGCCTAAGCCACTTGAAGAATTAGTCGAAGAGTTACAGCAAGAGCGCTTTCTATAACATTTGGACTTAGTGAGTGAGTATAGCTTTGTGATGAACGCTAAGCATCATGAGTGTTTTTCCTTACTCATCGTTTTTACGTATTCATCCTTTTTACACCGTTAATATGTATTGTTGAGTCAATCAGGTAAACTGGTTGCCTCTTTTATTTGAATACTACAGTCTGTTGGAGACGACCTTGCAACTACAACTGATTTGCGAAGATGCTACCCAAATCGATCATTTAAATGACCTAGCGACCCGTTGGCATTTATCTCATGATGAAAACAGCGATTTTGCGTTGGTATTAACGAGCGAGCGACTTGAGTTACGCAAAGTAAACGAACCGAAGTTGGGCGCTATCTTTGTGGATTTAGTAGGAGGCGCAGTTGGTCACAGACGTAAGTTTGGTGGCGGTAAAGGCCAGGCGATTGCCAAGGCGGCAGGTTTAAACAAAGGAGCAACACCGACTATCCTCGATGGCACGGCCGGTTTAGGACGTGACGCGTTTGTGTTGGCCTCGTTGGGCTGTAAAGTACAAATGGTAGAGCGTCATCCTGTCGTGGCCGCGTTGCTTGATGATGGCTTACAACGTGCGCAGCAAGATCCGGATATTGGTGGTTGGGTAAGCGAACGTATGACGTTGATTCACGCTTCAAGTCATGACGCTTTAAATAAGCTCTGTGATGATCCTAATTTCAAGCAACCAGATGTGGTTTACCTCGACCCTATGTACCCACACCCTGAAAACAAAAAGAAATCGGCTTTGGTTAAAAAAGAGATGCGCGTATTCCAATCTTTGGTCGGCGCTGATATGGATGCTGATGCTTTATTACAACCTGCTCTTAAGCTCGCATCAAAACGCGTTGTGGTTAAAAGACCTGATTACGCCGCGTGGTTAGACGAGCAAAAGCCAAGCATGGCGATCGAAACCAAAAAGAACCGTTTTGATGTGTATGTGAAAGCATCAATGACCTAGGTAAAGTATCAATTACTCAGTTAAAGCATCAATAACTTAGCGACACGCTAAGAAAATTCCCCGTCATAAATACGATAAATTACCATTTAACACTTGCGATAGTCGCGTTACGGATGTATATCTAACTAAGAATCATTATTATTCTTAGCTGGAGTTGTAGCATGGCTAAACGCTTTTGTAAGTTAAACCGTCGAGATATTACCGAACACCTAGGTGAGATCCACAGCTTGGTCACTGAACCCAAGTTTGTGTGTCGTTCTTGTGCGCGTTCATCGGCAGATCAAGCGAACCTATGCAAACCGACTGCAATTCCACCGCTTGGTTGTCAAAGCAAACCCATCGAAGAGAAAGTGGTGTGTGGCCTGTTAGCTGAAACGCTGCCTAAGCCTGAAATAACGCTTGTTGAGGTTGTAGATGCGCCTGATTCTGCCGTACAAATGTTCGATCCTAGCGTGGTAAGCATTGCTAAAAAACCATCATTGAAAAAAGCCAAGCTGAAAAAGCTCATGGCGAGCAACGGTCAGAAAAAAGAGCTTAAGCGAGCGAAAAAAGCCGCGAAGAAGCAAGAGAAGTACAATAAGAAATTGGCGAAGATGATTAAGAAGCAGCAAAAGCTGTTTAAGAAAAGTCAGAAGATGGAAAGCAAACTGGAACGCATCAACCTACAACTTGATGACGTTGTTTTCACAGAAAGCCAATCGTTGGTAGCAAACCATATTCACTAATACTGAAGATGATAAGTTTATTTAAAAAGAGCGACCTTAGGTCACTCTTTTGCATTCTGGGGTAGCCACAATCTGTTCAACCCAATCGAACGGTTAAACGTTGCTTGCGGATCTCGCTACGCGCTTCTTCACCCAGGTCTCATTGAGGAATAGAGAAAACAAGATAACGCAGCCACCAATGGCAAGTCGAACCAGGTCAACATCCCTATTCCAAATCAGGATGTTCACTACAAGGCCGGTTGGAACTAAGGCATTATTCATTACGGCCAGTGCGCCTGCATTCACCATACATGCGCCTTTATTCCACATAAAGTAACCCAGCCCCGAGGCTATCAAGCCAAGGTAAATCAGGATTCCCCATTGAAGTGTGGTCGTTGGCAACTTCTCAGCGTTGCCCAGTAGCATGAAAGCAACCGAAGCGACGCATAACGCACCTAAGTAAAAGTAACCAAAGACCGTTCTTTGCGGTAGTTCAGTCGATTCCTTCTCCATTACCACTTTATAGCCTACTTGCCCGATAGCAAAGCACAGGTTAGCGCCTTGCACGACTAAGAAACCGACTAAAAAATTGTCGTTGATTCCCGCAAACTTAATGAAAATGGCTCCAAGTACTGCCGTCGCTGCTGTTACCAAATACCACGGTGAAAACTGCCCTTTTAGAAAGTCATAAATCAGCGTGACGTAAATTGGCGTGAAAACGGTAAACAAAAGGACTTCAGGCACAGATAGTAGCAAGAAAGATTGATAGTAGAAGCAGTACATCAGACCAAGCTGGATACCACCAATTGCCATCAATTTAGCGATCAACTTACGCGAGACGCCACGGAACTTAAGGAAAGGAAGAAATACGATGCCAGCAAGGGCGACGCGCATTAAAACAGAAAACCAAGAATCAACCTGACCAGCAAGGTAGACGCCAATCAGGCTAAATGAGAAGGCCCACAGGAGGGTAACACCAGCTAAATAGCTCATACAAAAACTTCGTTAATAAGATATGAGCTGTATGTTACCTAACCTTAAATCATTAGTCTTCTGAATCTCTTAGAGGCACGACCAGCATATCAACCGGTGATGCGTTGATCAGTTGTCGTGTTGAAGAAAGCAGCTTGCTCCAAAAATCTTGGTGATGTCCGCAGACCACTAGATCAACATTAAACTCGTTGATGGTGTCACACAGTTCATGACTCAAGTCACCGCTGCCTACTAAAGTATGAGCGATTGGGTACTGAGCGTGTTCAGCAAAACTTTGTAATTGAACTCGTGATGCTTCCATCGCATTGTGCTGAGTTTCTGCCATGTTGATATCAATCAGCCCAGTATAAAGCTCGGCATAATTAATATCGATGTGGATAAAAGAGACTTTTGCACCCAATGGTTTAGCCAATACAACCGCTTTATCGACGAGTCGTTTACTGTCTTCAGATAAATCGACCGCAACCAAAATATGTTTGTAACTCATATCGCTACCTCCCTATTCATTGTCTAGTTAAAGATTAGCACTATGTGATACCTTTTTTTGCCAGAGTGATCTCATATCCATCGTCTTGCGTAGTAAGAGGGAAATATTGGTTAACTAATGGCCTGCGAGATATTCATTAAATAGTGATATGATAGAGAAAATAACGGATGTAATTAGGAGACCGAAATGCTGTCTAAAACAATGGTTGAGCAACTGAACGATCAAATTAACCTCGAATTTTTCTCATCCAATCTATACTTACAAATGAGTGCTTGGTGTGAAGACAAAGGATTTGAAGGTGCAGCAGAGTTTCTGCGTGTTCATGCAGTAGAAGAAATGGGACACATGCAACGTCTTTTCACTTACGTAAGTGAAACGGGTGCGATGCCAATTCTAGGTGCGATTGAAGCGCCAAAACATGAATTTGATAGCCTTGGTGCAGTGTTCCGTGAAACTTATGAACATGAGCAAATGATTACTCAAAAAATCAACAAACTCGCTCACGTCGCTTTTAGCACACAAGATTACTCAACCTTTAACTTCTTGCAATGGTACGTTGCAGAGCAACACGAAGAAGAAAAATTATTTAAAGGTGTATTAGATAAGCTAGAACTTGTTGGTGAAGACGGTAAAGCACTGTTCTTTATTGATAAAGACTTAGCGCAATTGGCAAAAGATGGTTCATCTTCAATTATGGAAACTCCTGCTGTTTAGGTAGTAAGAGAAAGACACTGATTATCTTTTTCTTCCGAGTTTTCTGATGAAGATGTAGGGAGGAAAGGATGATCAGCGGCGACACTATTCTATTTGCACTAATGGTTGTGACATGTGTGAACTGGTTGCGTTATTTTACTGCGCTACGAACACTTATTTATATTATGCGAGAAGCGCACCCTCTGCTTTATCAACAAGTAGACGGAGGCGGTTTTTTCACAACCCATGGCAATATGACCAAACAGGTTCGCTTGTTTAGTTACATAAAAAGCAAAGAATATCACCATCACCATGATGAAGTTTTCACATCGAAATGTGATCGAGTGAGGCAGCTATTTATACTTTCTGTCTCTTTGCTGGGTGTAACGTTACTATCTTCGTTCATCGTTTAAGCGTGATCTGGATTTTGGTTGTAGGTCTCGTATCCAATCAGTGAACATATTGATGCTTGCGATTTGTACAATTGAACATCAATTGCAAAGTTGAAAATTGCCGCTAAAATAGCGAGCAACAAGTAAGGATGTGCTGTTTATGCACATCCTTTTTTATTGACCGCATTTCGAGAACAGGGCGTACTCGGGCTGCAAAAGTGAAGAAAAGCAGAACCACAATGAGTGAAAAATTTGATGTAATCGTAATTGGTGCGGGCGCCGCGGGCTTAATGTGTGCTGCGGAAGCGGGTAAACGCGGCCGACGAGTGCTGGTGGTTGATCATGCAAAGAAACCAGGCAGAAAAATTTTAATCTCAGGTGGCGGCCGTTGTAACTTCACTAACTATGATGTTTCAGCAAACAACTTCCTGTGTAACAATCCTCACTTCGTGAAGTCAGCGCTGTCTCAATACACCAACTGGGATTTTATCTCGATGGTGAGCAAGTACGGCATTGAGTTCGAAGAGCGTGATCACGGCCAATTGTTCTGTGTGAATAACCACACCGCAAAAGACATCGTGAGCATGCTGCTTGAAGAGTGTAAGCAAGCGAAAGTCGAACAACGCTACCGTTGTGATGTTCACTCCATCGAAAAAACAGATACAGGCTTCAAGATGCACCTCAACACCGACGAAGTTGAGTGTGACTCATTGGTTGTCGCGACAGGTGGTTTGTCGATGCCTAAGCTCGGCGCAACGCCTTTTGGCTATAAGATTGCCGAGCAGTTTGGTTTGTCTGTGATGCCGACTACTGCGGGTTTGGTGCCATTTACTCTGCATAAAGAAGACAAAGAAGCCTTTGCTGAGCTTTCAGGAATCGCGATTCCTGCCGAGATCACCGCGCAAGATGGTACCTTATTCAAAGAAGCGTTGCTGTTTACTCACCGCGGCTTATCTGGCCCGTCAGTACTGCAAATCTCTTCATTCTGGAAAGCGGGCCAATCGGTCTCTATCAACCTAGTACCCGAAGTGGATGTTGCGGAGCTACTTGAAAACTCTCGCGAGAAACACCCAAACCAGAGCCTGAAAAACACCTTGGCGAAAGTATTGCCAAAGCGTTTTATTGAAGTACTGATTGATCGTAAAGAGCTGGAAGACAAGCCACTTAAACAGTTTAATGAAAAGCAATTGAATGGCGTTGTAGAACATCTAGAAAACTGGAAAATTGCGCCAAACGGCACCGAAGGATACCGCACGGCCGAAGTGACTCTAGGCGGTGTAGACACCAATCACCTATCTTCAAAAACCATGGAGTGTAAGAGTGTCTCTGGCCTCTACTTTATCGGTGAAGTGATGGATGTAACTGGCTGGCTGGGTGGCTACAACTTCCAATGGTGTTGGAGTTCTGGCTTTGCCGCAGGGCAGTGGGTTTAGTTATTTAGTCAGATGAATAAAAAATGGCGAGTCACATGACTCGCCATTTTTGTATCTATTTCAGAGTGAAAAGTAACTAAGTTGATGGCTTTCGCAGTCAATCGACACTTTTAGTTCTCATTAGCAACTGTCTTGTTTTTTGAAAACTTGATCTGCTGAATCACCAAGCCGGAAATTATTAATACTAGGCCAAACAGTGTCGCCGGGTGAATCTCTTCGCCAATGATGGTTGAAAGTAGCATCAGTGAGATAAATGGCGAGGCAAAAATTAGGTTACTGATGCGTGCTGTGTTGTTGGTCAGTTTTAGTGCTGAGAGCCACAAGACAAAGGTAATACCCATCTCGAACAGACCAACGTAAGTCACCGCCATCCAACCTTTCGCTGTGATTTGGCTAAAGCTTTCGCCTTCATAAAGGGTTAAACCAATCGCGAATGGCAATGCCACTAAGAACCCAAGCAGTACGCCAACCACAGGGTCAGCCTTGTTTTTGGTGTTGAGAATCCAGTAGCCCGCCCAAAGCAAGGTTGAAAGCAGCGCCAGTGCCACACCGAGTGGGCTATCGAACTGCATGCCTAGCACGTCGCCTTTGGTAGCAATCACCACCACGCCGGCATAGCTGAAGGTACACGCTATCCAATCTTGTTTGCGAATCTTTTGTCCTAGAAACACCGCTGCCATTAAGGTTAGGGTGATCGCCCAGCTGTAGTTGATGGCTTGAGCTTGAGAAGCGGGCAGTAGGTCATACGCTTTAAAGAGAATCAGGTAGTAGGCTAGAGGGTTCACCAAACCGAGCAGGAGGTAATACCAAGGGTTGGAAAGAAACGTAGTACTCAACTGAGTAAGTTTGCCTTGAAAGGCGCAAACCGCGATCAGTGCAATCGACGACACAATGCTGGCGATGGTCAGCATTTGAATCGGTGAAAACTCAGCAAGGGTCAGCTTAAAAGCAGTAGCGACTGTTGACCACAGCAATACCGCAGCAAGGCCAAAGCCCAAGGCACGACGTTCGTTCATAGCAACTCATTCTAATTTGATGGAAATTAATACAGAGCGCTTAGTCTATCTGGCGAATTTTAATACGGCAAACTGGACATTTATCCAGTATCAAAATACCATTTAATGAGTTATTTCCAATTAGGCTAAATCATTATCATGCAATGGATTATCGAACATCAAGCAACGCTTATTGCTGCAATTTCTGGCGCGCTCGTCAGTAGCAGTGTGGTGGGTTGGTGGATAAAGCAAAAGTTCTCTTTTCAACAGCGACTTCTTGAACAGCAACTTGAGTCCGATCGTTTGTTGCATCAATCTCAACAGGCGCAACTCAAGTTATCGCTTGCAGAGGCACAACAAGAGTTGGATGAGCTGGATGATGAGCGAGATAAAGCGGTATTTGAACTCAAGCAAGCGCACGGCAAGGTGATGGCCGCGATGGAAAAGCTTCGTTATTTTGAAGCCGTTAAGCAGGAGCGCCAGCAATATGCTGATGAGATCAATGTGCTTAAAGCTCATAAATCAGAGCTAGAAGCTGAGCTGCGAGAGCAAGAGGCGAGGCACGATCAAGAAAATCTCGCCAATAATGAAAAACTGCAGCTGTTGGAGCATGCAGAATCTCGATTAAAGCAACAGTTTGAGCATTTAGCTAATCAGTTATTTGAAACTAAAACCGCCAAGGTTGATCAGCAGAACAAGCAGAGCCTAGAAGGTTTGTTGTCACCTTTGAGAGAACAGCTAGAAGGTTTTAAAAAGCAGGTTAACGATAACTTTAGCCAAGAAGCCAAAGAGCGTCATACTTTGGTGCATGAACTTAAAAACCTGCAACGTCTGAATGAAAGCATGACGCGTGAAGCGGTGAACCTGACTCAAGCGCTCAAGGGCGATAATAAACAGCAAGGTAACTGGGGCGAAGTGGTACTGGCTCGTGTGCTTGCTGAATCAGGCCTGCGCGAAGGCCATGAATACCAAACGCAAGTGAACCTGCAAAACGATGCGGGCAAGCGTTATCAACCGGATGTGATTGTTTATCTGCCACAAGATAAGCAAGTGGTGGTGGATTCGAAAATGGCGTTGGTGGCCTTTGAACGCTACTTCAATGCTGAAACTGATCAACAACGCGATGCTGCACTACGGGATCACTTAGTTTCTCTAAGAGCGCACATCAAAGGCTTGAGCCAGAAAGATTATCATCAACTCAAAGGCATTCAGAGCCTCGATTATGTGTTGATGTTTATTCCGGTAGAGCCGGCATTTCAAGTGGCGATTCAAGCCGACCCTAGCTTAGTCAAAGACGCGATGGAACAAAACATCATCTTGGTTAGCCCAACGACCTTGCTGGTGGCACTGCGTACCATTGATAACCTGTGGCGCAACGACAGGCAGAACCAGAACGCTCAAGTTATTGCGGAACGTGCGAGTAAGCTTTACGACAAATTGCGCTTGTTTGTTGATGACATGGAAGGCCTTGGTAGCTCATTAGATAGAGCCAATCAAAGCTATCAAGGTGCCATGAATAAGCTAGTAACAGGCCGTGGTAACGTGATTCGCCAGGCAGAGAGCTTCAAGCAATTGGGTGTTGAAGTGAAAAAACCGATTTCGATAGGTTTGGCTGAAATGGCGCAAAATGAGGCTTTTTCAGAAAATGCCTCCTTAGTAGAAAGACAACCCGCTGAGGATAAAGTAAACTAATCGGCCGCAGCGCCTCTTAAAGAGAGAGTGTGCTGTCGATGAGAACTTACCATGGTAGATAACAGCATTATGGACACAAGCGTGCAGACAAATTCAGAAGTAGAGTCAGAAACCACACACTTTGGTTTCGAAACCGTCGCGAAAGACGAAAAAGTCGCGAAAGTCGCAGAGGTATTTCACTCTGTAGCCGCTAAATACGACATCATGAATGATTTAATGTCGGGTGGTGTTCACCGCTTGTGGAAGCGATTCACGATTGATTGCAGTGGCGTTCGCCCGGGTCAACGTGTTCTAGACCTCGGTGGTGGTACTGGCGATCTTACGGCGAAATTCTCGCGTATTGTTGGTGACAAAGGCCACGTGGTTCTTGCTGATATCAACAATTCAATGCTGAATGTTGGCCGTGATAAGCTGCGAGATAACGGTATTGTGGGCAATGTGCACTACGTACAAGCCAATGCTGAAGAGCTACCATTCCCTGACAACTACTTCGATTGCATTACCATTAGCTTCTGTCTGCGTAACGTAACCGATAAAGACCAAGCATTGCGTTCAATGTTCCGCGTACTTAAGCCGGGCGGCCGCCTGTTGGTTCTGGAGTTTTCGAAGCCAGTACTTGAGCCACTATCGAAAGTGTATGACGCATACTCCTTTCACCTGTTACCTAAAATTGGTGAGCTGATTGTCAATGATGCAGACAGTTACCGCTACCTTGCCGAATCTATCCGCATGCACCCAAATCAAGAAACTTTAGAAGGCATGATGCAAGACGCGGGTTTTGAAAACACTAAATACTACAACCTAACGGGCGGCATTGTTGCGCTGCACCGGGGTTACAAGTTCTAGTCGAACTTGACAGTAGGCTCGTTGAGCTGGCTAGACAATAAAAGAATAAAGACAGAACGGATAGGTTAAGGCTTATCCGTTTTCAAAGGTAAGGACAGTCATGCCATTTGATCCATTGGTCACCGCGGTTATTGAAACCTCTTTAAATACTTTCGTGAACGATGATCCAGCCTTGGTTCGTCGTTTGTCTCGTTTAAAGGGGCAGATCATTCAAGTCAATTTGAAAGAGTTGAATAAAACACTCACTTTCGTTTTCAGCCAACAAATTGATGTATTGGCTGACTATGAAGGACAACCTGATTGTTATTTATCCTTGAATCTATCGGTATTACCGGAACTGCGTGAGCAGTCGAATATCACCAAACTGATCAAGCAAGATAAGCTGATCTTAGAAGGTGATATTCAGTTGGCACAAAAATTTGCTCAATTGATGACAGACTGCAAGCCTGACTTGGAAGAGTGGTTGTCACGAGTGACTGGCGATGTGGTTGCACATACCTTGGTCCAAAGCGCTAAAAATGTGGGTGACCTGATGGCTAAGCAGGCAACTAAGCATCAAAACCACCTTGCTCAGGTTTTGACTGAGGAGTGGAAGATGGCACCCGCTCCGTTAGAAGTCGCACATTTTTGCGATCAGGTTGATGACGTAAAAAGTGCCACCGCACGCCTTGAATCAAAATTGAATACTCTGTTGGAGAAAGCATGACCCCTGCAGAAGTGAAACGTCTTTATCATATTATCAAGGTACAGTTAGAGTATGGCCTTGATGAGTTGATGCCAGAACACCAATTGACTAAAGCCCCTTTGCTGGCGAGAAAGTCACTGTTTTGGCTCAAGAATAAGCATCAAGATAAAGAGTTAGGCCACCGCTTGCGTTTAGCATTACAAGAATTAGGGCCGGTCTGGATCAAATTCGGACAGATGATGTCGACACGTCGTGACCTATTTCCTCCTCATATCGCCGATCAATTGGCGTTGTTGCAAGACCAAGTGGCGCCATTTGATGGCGCGTTGGCCAAGCAAGATATGGAAACGGCACTGGGTGGCAGTTTAGATAACTGGTTTACTGATTTTGATATTGAGCCACTGGCTTCGGCTTCTATTGCTCAGGTGCATACGGCAAAGCTGAAAGAGAGTGGTCGCGAGATTGTTCTCAAGGTAATTCGACCTGATATTCGCCCGGTGATTGATGCAGATCTAAAACTGATGCACCGAATGGCGCGTATAGTCGCTAAGTCGCTTCCTGAAGCACGTCGTTTGAAACCCGTTGAGGTGGTCCACGAGTACGAAAAAACGCTACTTGATGAATTAGATCTGCGTCGTGAGGCAGCCAATGCGATTCAACTGCGACGTAATTTTGAAGGCAGTGAAGAGCTTTATGTTCCAGAGGTTATCCCTGATTTAAGCAGTGAAACCCTGATGGTGTCAGAACGAATCTATGGTATTCAGGTTTCAGACATTGAAACGCTAAACGCCAACGGCACTAACATGAAATTGCTGGCTGAACGCGGTGTGACAGTATTCTTCACCCAAGTGTTCCGCGACAGCTTTTTCCATGCAGACATGCATCCGGGGAACGTGTTCGTTAACCCTGAAAATCCAGATAATCCTCAGTGGATTGGCTTGGATTGTGGCATTGTCGGCACGCTTAACAGTGAAGATAAGCGCTATTTAGCCGAAAACCTGCTGGCTTTCTTTAATCGAGATTACCGTAAAGTCGCAGAGCTGCACGTGGATTCTGGATGGGTGCCACACGATACCAACGTCAATGATTTCGAATTTGCGATTCGTATGGTGTGTGAGCCTATTTTTGCCAAACCACTTGGCGAGATCTCATTTGGCCATGTATTGCTAAACTTATTTAATACAGCAAGACGTTTCAACATGGAGGTTCAACCTCAGTTAGTACTTCTGCAGAAGACCTTGTTGTATGTGGAAGGCCTAGGCCGCCAGTTGTATCCGCAACTTGATTTGTGGGCAACGGCGAAGCCTTTCCTAGAAACTTGGATGATGAATCAAGTGGGGCCGCAAGCTGTGATTAACGCAGTCAAAGAGCGCGCGCCATTCTGGGCAGAAAAACTGCCGGAGCTGCCAGAGCTACTTTATGACAGCTTGCGCCAAGGTAAAGCGATGAACCATAGAATGGATGAACTTTATCAAGGCTACCGAGATAGTAAGCGTCAGCAAGCAACAGGAAAGTTTTTGTTTGGCGTTGGAGCTACTTTAGTCGTATGCTCCGCAATATTAGTTTCAAGCCCTTATGAGCAGCTATCCATGGGCTGTGGCATCGCAGGTGTCACATTTTGGTTGCTTAGTTGGCGAGCTTACCGTCGTTAGACAGTAGACTCTCTTAATATTTTTATGTGTAGACAGACCCGAGGACAATGACAATGGGTGGTATCAGTATTTGGCAACTTTTAATCATTGCTGTAATTGTAATTTTGCTATTCGGAACAAAGAAACTGCGCGGCATGGGTGGTGACTTAGGTTCAGCGGTTAAAGGCTTCAAAAAAGCGATGAGCGATGAAGACAAGCCTGCAGATAAGAAAGATGCAGACTTCGAACCAAAGAATATTGAACAGCAGAAGAAAGAAGCGAGCGCTGAAACAACTGCTGAAACAAAGAAAGACAAAGAGCAGGCGTAAATCGTGTTTGATATCGGTTTTTGGGAACTGGTATTAATATCTGTCGTTGGGTTAGTGGTTTTAGGACCTGAGCGTTTGCCCGTAGCGATTCGCAGTGTCTCCAAGTTTGTTGGACAAGCGAAAAGCATGGCAAATAGTGTGAAAGATGAACTTTCTCATGAGCTTAAGGTACAAGAGCTGCAAGAAAACCTACGTAAGGCGGAAAAAATGGGTATGGAAGATTTATCTCCAGACCTACAAGCATCAGTCGATGAACTTAAGCAGGCCGCTGCTGATGTTCAACGTCCATATGCTAAGCCTGAGTCTGATAAGCCAAGTGAGACTAAATCCAGTGTCACGGAAACTGTGGAATCTGAAACTATTCAGGTTAACAGTGAGGCTTCAGCACCGTCAGATAAGAAAGCCGAATAGTCTCGCAAGGAGGAGTCGCCAGATACTTATGTAGCTAGATGTTTAAGTAGCTACATATTTAAGTAGATAGCTATTCAAGTGGATACTAATTCAACTGGATAGATACGCGCGCGGCTCCTTTTCGATCTTCCTTTTAAGAGGTTTGACATGTCTTCGACTGAGCAGACACAGCCTTTAATTAGCCATCTTCTAGAGCTACGTAATCGCCTACTGCGTGCGATTGTTGCCGTTCTGGTTGTGTTTGTTGGGCTAATTTATTTTGCTAATGATATTTATGAATTCGTATCGGCACCCTTGGTAGATCGCCTACCTGAAGGGGCGACGATGATTGCAACGGATGTTGCATCACCATTTTTCACGCCGTTAAAGCTAACTTTAGTTGCCTCTATTTTTGTCGCGGTACCGTTTATTTTGTATCAGGTATGGGCTTTTGTTGCACCGGGTTTATACAAACATGAGAAGCGTTTGATAATGCCTTTGTTGGCTTCAAGTTCGCTGTTGTTTTACTGTGGTGTAGCGTTTGCTTACTTCGTGGTATTCCCGTTGGTATTTAGCTTCTTTACCACTATCTCTTTGGGACAGGTGGAGTTTGCGACAGACATATCGAGTTATCTTGATTTTGTACTGGCACTGTTCTTGGCCTTTGGTATTGCTTTTGAAGTGCCTGTTGCGATTATCTTGTTATGTTGGACTGGTGCGACAACGCCTAAATCGTTGTCTGAAAAGCGCCCTTATATTGTTGTGGGTGCGTTCATTATCGGCATGATGCTCACACCACCTGATATGATTTCGCAAACGCTGTTGGCCATTCCAATGTGTATTTTGTTTGAGATTGGTCTGTTCTTTGCGCGCTTCTATGTGCGTAAGCCGAATGGCGATGAAGAGGAAGAAGCTGAATCTTAATTGAACCGTGCTTCTTAACGAGTCATTTAACAATAAAAAAGCGGCCTATGGCCGCTTTTTATTGTGTCTTGTTTATCGAATCTTTAACTGATATCCACAGTTTTGGCATATATAGAGCTCTTTAATCCCTAATATTTTATGCCACAAGGTCCGATGCTGGCGTTGCAAGTGCTGTGAGTGGTCACACATAATCATCATCTCCATATGAATGCAGTTGATAATAGACCTGTTGCTTTCTCTTCTCAAATATTTTGGTGGTTTAAATCAATTTGATTTATGACAAATTAAATAAGTCTCTCGCATTTTGAGTGGTTATTGCGTCAACTTCTTTCATTGTCATGCCCCTTAGGTCGGCAATACGTTTCGCAACCAACTCCGTATAAGCGGGTTCATTGCGTTTACCACGGTGTGGCGCGGGTGCTAAATAAGGGCAATCTGTTTCCAAGATGACGTAATTCATATCCAGATGTGGGATTACCTTATCCATCCCCGAATTCTTAAAAGTAGAGACTCCCCCTAACCCTAAATGAAAACCTAGTTCATTGATCGCTTGAGCTTCTTCTAAGCTGCTCCCAAAGCAGTGGAACACGCCACGTAAGCTGCCATCTTGCTCTTGACGGAGTAGAGTTAGTGTCTCCTCGATAGAGTCTCGAGTATGGATCACTACTGGTAGATCGAGTTCTTTTGCCCACTGCAGTTGAGTCACAAACGCCATCTCTTGTTCGGCTTTAAAGGTTTTATCCCAGTACAGGTCGATACCAATTTCACCTACGGCGATAAAGTCACGCTTATCGAACCAAGCTCGAATGGTTTTCAGGGTTTGTTCAATATTGGCATCCACGTAGCAGGGGTGTAAGCCCATCATCGAATGACACACCTCAGGGAACTGTGCTTCCGTTGCTAGCATTGGCTCGATAGATTCTAAATCGATATTAGGTAGCAGAATCGTATCAATTCCTTGATCTCGTGCGCGTTGTACTACTTGTTCGCGGTCTTCGTCGAATTCGCTCGCGTAAATATGAGCATGGGTGTCGATCATTATTTTGTCCTGAAAGCGGTCTGTACTGAGTTGTTGTGAGTATACGGCAGTGTGAGGAGAAGGTCATTTTTTGCCATTCATCCCTATTTTTGAATGGGTTTTATACTTTACTGCTAGCGTCCTGAGCCATCAATGATATGCTTTTGCTTGTATTTAGCACTTTTCATATCTAAGTATTTCGTGCTTAGACTAGGCAAGGAGAATCTAGTGTCTGTTTCAATTCAAGGTCAATTTCCAGGTCGTCGTATGCGCCGTATGCGTAAGCATGACTTTAGCCGTCGCCTAATGGCAGAAAATCAATTGTCTGTGGATGATCTAATCTACCCAATGTTCATCCTGATGGGCAAAGAACGCCGCGAGCCTGTAGAATCCATGCCGGGTGTTGAACGCCTGTCGATCGATCTTATGCTTGAGGAAGCGGATTACCTGTCAAAATTAGGTGTTCCTGCGATTGCTCTGTTTCCGGTAGTGAACCAAGACGCTAAAAGTTTATGTGCGGTTGAAGCTCATAACTCGGAAGGTTTAGTTCAACGTGCAGTACGCTTACTAAAAGAGCACGTGCCAAACATTGGCGTTATTACTGATGTAGCACTAGACCCGTTCACTACTCACGGCCAAGACGGCATCATCGATGAAGATGGTTACGTGATAAATGACGAGACGACCGAAGTCTTGATCAAGCAGGCGCTGTCGCACGCTGAAGCGGGGGCTGATGTGGTTGCCCCATCAGATATGATGGACGGTCGTATTGGTAAAATCCGTGAAGCGTTGGAAGAAGCCGGTCATATTCATACTCAAATTATGGCGTATTCTGCGAAATACGCGTCTTGCTACTATGGTCCATTCCGTGATGCTGTTGGTAGTGCTTCAAACCTAAAAGGTGGTAACAAGAAGAACTACCAGATGGATCCGGCGAACAGTGATGAAGCAATTCATGAAGTGGCAATCGATCTGAATGAAGGTGCTGACATGGTGATGGTGAAACCAGGCATGCCTTACCTAGACATCGTGCGCCGTGTGAAGCATGAACTACAAGCCCCCACGTTTGCTTACCAAGTGTCTGGTGAATATGCGATGCACAAAGTCGCTATTCAAAATGGTTGGTTGAAAGAGCGCGAAACCGTCATGGAATCACTGCTGTGCTTTAAGCGTGCGGGCGCCGATGGCATTCTTACTTACTTTGCTAAAGATGTCGCAGAGTGGCTTGCTGAAGACAATGCACAAGTATCAAAGCATTTAAAAGAAAAGTAACTGCGCAGAATGAACTTAAGTGATCAGTAAAAGGGTTGGCCATTGTGCCAGCCCTTTCGTTTATAAGGGTGGATAAGATGTCAGTCATTGTACGTGAAGGCTCACTGGAAGAGGTGGTGTCTGTTGTTGAACAGATTACTGAGTTTGCTAAAAAAGAGAGTGTCGCGTCTTTATCGGAGCGGTTAGCGGGTAAAACAAGCCTGATCCTCGTTGCTGAAGAAGCGGGCGTGTTACTGGGTTTTAAGATCGGCTATGAATTGGATCGGCAGACCTTTTATAGTTGGTTTGGGGGCGTTTCTCCACTTGCAAGAAATAAAGGGGTCGCACAGGCGCAGCTCGATGCTCAGGAGCAATGGGTGAAGCAACAGGGCTATCAACAACTGAAAGTTAAATCTCGCAATCAGTTTCCAGCTATGCTGCGTTTGTTATTGAGAAACGGCTATCAAATCGAAAAACTGGAAGAAAAAGAATATATTACTGAAAATAGAATCCATTTTTTGAAGGCACTTTCAGTGTGATGAGTGATTGAAATTAGTGTGATGATTCACTAATTATAAATTAAATGAGATTTATTATCATCTAACTGTTGACTATTAAATGAGAATCATTATTATTAACCCTGTCTTAGGGAATGAGGAAATGTTCACAAGGATGTTGAGTACTCAAGTATCTACTTGGTTACGTAACAGAATTCTCGCGAACTTATACTAAGTTCTTTTTGACACGACATTGCTCACATTGCTTCCAGTGTAATTTATAGCTTTTAGGTAAAGCTGTGGTATTCAATTTGAATAGCTTTACCGGTTTTTGCTAGGCGACATCTTCGGGTGTCGCTTTTTTTATACCTCTATTTCAACAAGATGCATATTTAGTGGCACGTATTTTTATGAATAAAACGCCATCAGTATTCTTTTCCACAATGCAGGATCGAAAAAAGATCGTTGATCATCTGTTCGATCTGTTATTTTTTTCTTTATTTTCAGTTATTTATGCTTGTTTTTTTATTGCTTCACCTTAGTTCTCAACAGGGTGGGTAAATAATATAAACAGAGTTATCCACAGGTGGCTAGTGTCTCAGAACAAAAAATAACAATAAATTGATTATAACGAATACAATCGAATGAACGGATACGGATCGACAACGTAGAATCCAACCAACAGACGTGGCATTCTTAACAGATTATTTCTGTACTTACTGGATACACAAACATTATGGCTCGTATTCCTGATAATCCATTGATTCTAATCGATGGCTCTTCTTACCTATATCGCGCGTTCCATGCTTACCCTGGCACAATGAGCAATGGTGATATCCCAACCAACGCTGTTTATGGTGTGGTTAACATGCTACGTAGCATGATGCGTCAATTCGCTTCTGATCGTATGGCGGTAATTTTTGATGCGAAAGGGAAAACGTTCCGTGATGATATGTACCCAGAGTACAAAGCAAACCGTCCACCAATGCCTGACGACCTTCGTTGCCAGATCGAGCCACTGCATAATGTCATTCGTGCGATGGGTCTACCGCTTATCTCTATCCCTGGGGTAGAAGCCGATGACGTGATTGGTACGCTGGCTTCTCAAGCTTCCGCGATGGGCATGCCTGTTCTTATCAGTACTGGCGATAAAGATATGGCCCAACTGGTTGATGACAACGTTACTCTTATCAACACCATGACTAATGTGGTGATGGATCGTGAAGGCGTTATCGAGAAGTTTGGTATCCCACCTGAGTTGATCATCGATTACCTTGCTCTAATGGGTGATAAAGTCGATAACATTCCGGGCGTGCCGGGTGTGGGTGATAAGACAGCGACGGCTCTGTTGCAAGGCATCGGCAGCATCGAAAAACTGTATCAAAACCTTGATGACATTGCGGCGCTTGGCTTTCGTGGTTCAAAAACCATGGCGAAGAAGCTTATCGATAATAAAGACAACGCTGAGATGTCTTACGAACTTGCGACCATTAAGTTGGATGTTGAGTTAGAAGAAACACCGGAATCGCTCGTGAAAGCTCAACCAAACATTGATGAGCTGATTAAGCTATATGGTCAGCTGGTGTTTAAGTCTTGGCTCAATGAGTTACTTGACGGCGGTAATGGGGTGGTGGAAGCGGCTGAAAGATCAGGTGCGGTACGCAGCAACGGCTCGTCTGCCACTTCAGCTGTTGAGATGAATACCTCTGCAGTGACGATTGATCGCAGCCACTACGAAACGATTCTAGATAAAGATGCTTTCAATACTTGGTTAGAAAAACTTAAAGCGGCTGAAGTGTTTGCTTTTGATACAGAGACAGACAGCCTAGACTACATGGTCGCTAACCTTGTCGGTCTATCATTTGCCACTGAAGAAGGCGTTGCCGCTTACGTGCCGGTTGCTCATGACTACCTCGATGCTCCTCAACAACTCGATCGTGATTGGGTACTAGAACAGCTTAAACCGATACTAGAAGATGACTCGCAAGCAAAAGTAGGTCAAAACCTAAAGTATGATATGAGCGTTTTAGCGCGCTACGATATCGAGATGAAAGGCATCAAACACGACACCATGCTGGCGTCATACGTTTTCAACAGCGTAGGTGGTAAGCATGATATGGATAGCTTAGCGCTGCGTTTCCTTCAGCATAGCTGTATCTCATTTGAGCAAATTGCAGGTAAAGGAAAAAAACAGCTTACTTTCAACCAGATTGAATTGGGCGAAGCATCTCCATATGCTGCGGAAGATGCTGATGTGACATTGCGTCTTCATCATCGTTTAATGGAAAACATTGAGCAAGATGAAAAGCTAAAAACCATCTATGAAGACATTGAAGTACCACTGATTCCTGTGATGTCTCGTATTGAACGCACAGGTGTCTTCATCGATGACATGTTACTAGGGGCTCAATCGCAAGAGATTGCGGTTCGTCTTGTTGAGCTAGAACAGAAAGCTTATGAGATTGCAGAGCAAGAGTTCAACATGAACTCGCCAAAACAGCTGCAAGCGATCTTGTTTGAAAAGATGGGTCTGCCCGTTATCAAGAAAACGCCATCAGGTAGCCCGTCAACCAACGAAGAAGTGTTGCAAGAGTTAGCGTTGGACTACCCGCTGCCTAAGCTGATCATTGAGTATCGTGGCCTAGCAAAACTGAAATCGACGTATACTGATAAACTACCTAAGATGATCAACGCTGAAACGGGTCGTGTTCATACGTCCTATCACCAAGCGGTGACAGCGACAGGTCGTTTGTCTTCGACCGATCCAAACCTGCAGAACATCCCAATTCGTAATGAAGAGGGTCGTCGTATCCGCCAAGCATTTGTTGCTCAACATGGGTGGAAGATTTTAGCGGTCGATTACTCACAAATTGAATTACGTATTATGGCGCACCTGTCGGGCGACAAAGCCTTATTGGAAGCTTTCCAACAAGGCAAAGACATCCACGCAGCCACTGCGGCTGAAATTATTGGCGTTGATATTGAGAGCGTTACCTCTGAGCAGCGTCGTCGTGCAAAGGCGGTTAACTTTGGTCTTATCTATGGTATGAGTGCCTTTGGTTTGGCTAAGCAGCTGGGTATTCCTCGCGGTGAAGCGCAACATTACATGGACACCTACTTCGAACGCTATCCTGGCGTAATGCAGTACATGGAAGACACACGTAGCGCAGCGTCAGAGCAGGGCTTTGTTGAAACGATTTATGGTCGTCGTTTACATTTGCCGGAGATTAAATCTCGAAATGGCATGCGTCGTAAAGCGGCTGAGCGTGCGGCGATCAACGCACCAATGCAAGGTACGGCAGCTGACATTATCAAAAAAGCAATGCTATTGGTTGATGAGTGGATTCAAGCGGAAGGCGATGGTCGTGTGAAACTGCTAATGCAAGTGCACGATGAATTGGTATTTGAAGTGGAAGAGTCATCTTTGGCCGAAATTGAAAGTAAAGTACAAGAATTGATGGAATCCGCTGCTGAGCTAGCCGTTCCGCTTGTTGCGGAAGCTGGCCACGGTGATAACTGGGACCAAGCCCACTAATCAGTTTTTGACCTTATCGAGTGAATTAGTATGAGCCAGTGCACAAACACTGGCTTTTTTTTATCTAAAATAAAGTTGAATTGTGGAAAGAACTAGGATGTTTTAATAAAACATTCATGAAAAAAAATTACAAAAAATGTTTTCATTTCTGAGCAATTGTTGTACATTAAATCTCGTAGGGTACAGAGGTAAGATGTTCTATCTTTCAGACCTTTTGTTTCACGTTATTGGATTAGGCTGATTCAGCCGCCCCAGTCAGCATTTGACTGGGGCGTTTTTTCTTGTGCGAAAGAAAAATATTTCCAACCATAATTACCCTACTGATCCGCTTACTTTTCATGCCTTTTCCTAGGCTTTTCAAAAATCCTCTTTATTACGTTAGTTTTCTTAAATTTGGAACTCAATCAGAAATTGGTAATTTTAATCCGTCTTAAATTCGATTGTTTTTTCATTTGAAATAACTTTTATTTTACAAATTTCCGGTAAAGGATTGATGGCTCATGCCTTATTTATCAGAGCATTGAGTTGGTGAATGCTCGATGTAGTCCATGATTTTCTGTTGTTTCTCGGTGCTGTATTTCAGTGCTTCGGCGGTGATCTGGATGGAGCGTGCCATCGAAGAGATATTGTTGGTCGCTTTCACCAAGGTTTGCTGCATTGGTTTCAGGATAAGCAGATAGATAGCGGTTAAAGCGATAATAATGACAGCGATAACCGCCGCCAGCGCAATGATGAGTTTGGTCTGTATATCATCGAGCAGTATTTGACTGGTTTGTTTAAAGGCGAGGCGAGATTGATCCAAGGCTTGAGGGAGTTGATTGAGTGATGTCTGAGTTGAAGCCGCAAATTTATTCATGCTGTCGACGGTCTGATTCAAGGCTTGTTGCTGGTCTTCGCTGAGATTGGGGTTATTGACGATGGCTTGCAAAGATTGCGATATCCTCTCAAGAGATTCACTGGCCTCCTGAGCATACTTCTCCATGCCATCGAGATCTAAGGTCATATCGACGTTGATCAGTGGTGCTTCTGTTGGTTCTGCTTCAGAGGTGTGGCCTGTAACAGGTATCAGCATCATTGCTATTATCGCCAAGAGTGTTTTCCACATGAGTACTCCTTTCTCGTTGTTCTGTTTAGCAAACGTTGTTTTTAGTATGGTTTACTTCTATACGTTCAAGCGGATAAATATCATTTTTAACGTTTAAAATTGGGCTTAACTCACTCATTTATGAGCAAAAAAATACCCCACCTAATAAGGTAGGGTATTGATAAGGTTAAATCACTGGTAGTCAGTGCTTTAACTTCTCGCTATAGATGAAGCGATTATAGATAGAGGCGCTATTCGGAGTCGTTGTGCTCTTCATCTGCTAGCTCATCAATAAGTTGGTCTGCAAACGCAGGTGCGAACCACTCATCCATTTTGCTACGCAGTTGGTCAACACCGATACCCTTCATTGAAGAGAAGACATCAACCGCGACATCACCACCGAAAGATTTTGCATCGTTACGGATTTTCAGTAGCTGTGCTTTACGCGCGCCACTTTTCAGCTTGTCGGCTTTTGTTAACAAAACCTGTACTGGGATGCGGCTATCGATAGCCCAGTAGATCATTTGTTGGTCAAGGTCTTTCATTGGGTGACGGATATCCATCAATACCACCAAGCCCTTCAGGCTTTCTCGGCGTTGTAGGTATTCACCTAGCGACTTCTGCCATTTTTTCTTCATTTCAAGTGGAACTTGAGCGAAGCCATATCCAGGTAAGTCGACGATATGACAACCATCTGTTACCTTGAATAGGTTAATTAACTGAGTTCGACCTGGTGTTTTACTGGTTTTCGCCAAGCTTTTTTGGTTTGTAACGCGGTTTAGCGCGCTAGATTTACCAGCATTGGAGCGTCCTGCAAACGCAATTTCGATTCCTTCGTCTTCTGGTAAATGACGAATATCAGGTGCACTGGTAATGAAATGCGTGTTTTGATAATGAATTTTTACGCTCACTGTTAACTCCATCTCGACTTTGTGTAGTCGATTGATTACTTTTTTGTGAATTTGTGTAAAATAACCGTGCTCGGCATAAGGTCGCCTATTGTACCATGAGTGGCAACATAGAGTGGTACTGGAAGCTTGATAATTATAATGGAATGTCATGAAGAAATTAGCGCTAATTTTGAGTCTTTTAGCCAGCTGCTCAGTATGGGCTCAAGGTAGTATTGAAGCTGGTAAAGCCAAATCACAAACATGTGTCGCCTGCCATGGTGCTGACGGCAACAGTCTGATCACCCAGTACCCTAAACTGGCTGGTCAACATGAGAAGTACCTAATAAAGCAGTTAAAAGAGCTTAAGTTAGGTATGACGAGTGGTGGTAAACAAGGTCGTTATGAACCTGTAATGGGTGCAATGGCGATGCCTTTATCTGAAGAAGATATGGCTGACCTAGCGGCATACTACGCATCTCTCCCTATCTCTAATAACTCTACTCCTGAAAATGTTGTAGATGAAGGTAAGGTTCTTTACACGGCGGGTGACTCAGAACGCGGCCTAACAGCGTGTACTGCTTGTCATGGCCCTCGTGGTAACGGCACCGAACTTTCTGGTTTCCCTAAAATTTCAGGCCAACACGCAGATTACATCAAGGCTCAACTTGAGAAATTCCGCGATGATAGCCGTAATAACGACATGAATGCGATGATGCGTGATGTAGCTAAAAAGTTAACAGACGCAGACATTGATACCTTATCGAAGTACGTTGGTGGTCTACACTAATTTGTCGGTTTCTTGCTCTTAGCCAGAGTTAAGAAATGTACGTTCGAGCGAGGTTAAAGAGACACCCTGATCAGTAATGGTTGGGGTGTTTTCTTTTGTGTGGATTTTATTTATGCGTTTTTATTTAATGTCTGATTTATCAATTTGTGGTCGATTCGTGTACGAAAGTGTGAAGTAGCACTCTTGTAGTCTTTTTGTAACCGGGTAAAGTAATCGCCATCAGCTAGGAGCTGACTTAGATACGGATGATCATCTAGTCTAACGGTATAGACAGAAATGGATCAGGCTAGGACAGCCCAGCAACAAGGTGTTAGAAAAGGATAGCCAAAACTCATCAGGACGATGAACAACAAACAAATTTGGCATGGAAAGCACCAATAACAAAGGGAGATTTGTGTACCAAGTTGAGTATGCAAATTTTGGCCGATAAAGGCAGATTTAGAGAGCGATAGGTTTTCCTATCGCTTTTTTTATTGATTTGATGAAAAAACACCCAATACCTCTCCACTATAAACTCAGTTTCTGGTATGTTTCGCATCCCTGTTTAAGGATGTGCTATGTATACTTGTCCCTTATGCCATCACCAAGGCGTGAATCACTATTTTGAAGACAAACGCAGAGCCTATCTGCAGTGTCAGCAATGTGAACTGGTATTTGTTAAACCTGAACAAAGGTTAGAAGCAAAAGAAGAGAAAGCACACTATGATCTCCATGAGAATGATCCTAGTGATGAAGGTTATCGCCGCTTTCTATCTCGCATCGCGGATCCACTAACAGACAAAATTTCATCTAACTCACAAGGGTTGGATTTTGGTTGTGGACCGGGCCCTACGCTATCTATTATGTTAGAAGAAGCCGGACACAGCGTGGAGTTGTACGATATCTATTACCATCCAGAGCTCTCTGTGTTGGAAGAAACGTATGACTTTGTGACTGCCACGGAGGTGATTGAACATCTTTATCATCCAGACAAGGTGTGGCAGCAATGGTTGAATTTAGTTAAACCCAAAGGCTGGATTGGTCTTATGACTAAGCTAGTAATAGACGTAGACGCGTTCGCTGGTTGGCACTACAAGAATGACCCGACACATGTCGTCTTCTTTAGTCATCAAACATTCCAGTTTTTGGCAGAGCGGGATAAGCTCGAACTAGAATTTTTTGGAAATGATGTAATTTTACTGAGGAAAGTGCAGTAATGGGTCGTAGTAAGAAATCAAGAAAGCCGGGAGCACTTGGCGCTCCGGAGCCTATGGTTACTCGTAACCGTAGTGAATCTGATGTTGAAGGTCGTGAACGTAAGCGTGTTAAAAAGCGCAAAGGCCTTAAGTCTGGCAGCCGTCACTCAGATGGTAGCGAAGCAAAACAGCGTAAAGCTGCACAAGCTCGCGATCCACGTTTAGGCAGCAAGAAAAAAATCCCGCTGATCGTTGAACCAGCGAAGAAGCCGACTAAACAAGAGCGCAAGCTATCTAACGAACAAGAGTTAGAGATGCTTGAGAACGATGCTCAACTGAACACACTATTAGATCGTATCGAAAATGGTGAAAACCTAGGTGCAGGTCTACAGAAGTTTGTTGATGAGAAGCTTGATCGTATCGAACACCTGATGGGCCGTTTAGGTCTGTTAGAGCCAGAAGACGATGAGGAAGAGATCTTCGAAGAAACAGCAGTTGAATCGAAGAAGAAAACAAACTCTGATGAAGACTTGTTATCTCAATTTGAAGACATCGACTTAGACAGCTTTAAAGGTTAATAGCCAATGAACGTAACCTTATTAGCAATTGCTGGTGGAATGATCATTCTCGGCTTGGGCTCTTACGCAGGTTACCTTCTACTTCAAGTGAAGAAGCAGACGGAGTTGCAAAAGCAGCATCAAGCACTCGCCATTGAAAAACGTAACGCAACGATTTACGACAACGTAAATACCTTGTGTTTAGCGGGTATCCAAGGCCAGTGTGATTTACCTGAGATCAGTATCCGAGTGTGTATCATAATGGATAATGTTCAGGGTGATGAACGTGTCGATTTTGATTCGGAATATCCTGCTCTTTCTGAGCTGTACCATATCGTTAAAGATATGGCGCGAGGAGAGGCAAGACAGGAACTGACGAAAAAAGAACGCATGCAGCAGAATCTCACACGCCACAAGGCAGAGACTCGCTTGAATGATGCGGTTATCGAAGATTTGAAAAGGTTGCAGGAGAAGGTTAAGCCTCTCAACAACCAAATCAGCATTCAGATGATCTAGTCACGACAGACTTTTAAATATAGAGGTTTGTTTAATATACACGTTATTCTTAAGACATATTGCTTTTAGGACACATTGTCTTTAATAGTATTGTCTTGAATACCGAATGTTAAACGAGCCTTCTTACCTCTTGCGTCTCGTTAATCCCGACGCTTTGTTAGTGATCAAGCTAGCAGTTCTGAGTTTTTCTTTGAAAAATTGATTTTGTCTTGAACGACCTTACAGGTCGTGTGGCAAAATAGCCCGTCTATATTTTAATGTATGTAAAATGATTTGAGAGACCTTAGGTTCTCGCGGATCTAAATTGGAAGTACCGCTATGTCGAGCAAGCCAGTAACAACGAATCAGCAAATCGTTTGGGATCAAGAAATCTTAAACAAGTACAACTATTCGGGACCTCGTTACACCTCATACCCAACAGCGTTGGAGTTTCATGAAGCGTTTACCGTCGCTGATTACGACATGGCGTGTACTCAATATCCTGAGCGTCCACTCTCTCTTTACGTGCATATCCCGTTCTGCCACAAGCTTTGTTACTACTGTGGTTGTAATAAAGTCATTACTCGTCACTCGCATAAAGCGGATGAGTACCTTGATGTGATTGAACATGAAATCCGCCAACGCGCCTCTTTATTGAATGGCCGTGAAGTGACGCAATTGCACTTCGGTGGTGGTACGCCAACGTTCTTGACCAAGACACAAATCACTCGCTTGATGATGATTCTACGTGATGAGTTTAACTTCACCGCGGATGCTGAAATCAGTATCGAAGTTGACCCACGTGAAATCGAATTAGATGTCCTTGATCATCTACGTAGCGAAGGCTTTAACCGCCTGAGTATTGGCGTGCAAGACTTTAATAAAGAAGTACAGAAGCTGGTTAACCGTGAGCAAGATGAAGCGTTCATCATTGCAATGGTTCAGCGTGCGAAAGAATTAGGCTTCCGCTCAACTAACCTTGATTTGATTTACGGCCTACCAAAGCAGACTCAAGCTTTGTTCGCTGAAACACTGAAGCAAGTGCTTGAAATGAAACCGGGTCGTTTATCGGTATTTAACTACGCACACATGCCTCAGCTGTTTGCTGCGCAGCGTAAGATTAAAGACGAAGACCTGCCAGAAGCAAAAGAGAAAATGGCGATTCTTCAAGATACCATCGAGACCTTAACGGGGGCGGGTTACCAGTTCATCGGCATGGATCACTTTGCATTACCTGAAGATGAGCTAGCAGTCGCGCAGCGTGAAGGTATTCTGCACCGGAATTTCCAAGGCTACACCACTCAGGGTGAATGTGATCTGATTGGTTTTGGTGTCTCGGCTATCTCTATGGTAGGCGATGCTTATGCGCAGAACCAAAAAGAGCTGAAGAAGTATTACGCTCAGGTCAATGACCTGCGCCATGCCCTTTGGAAAGGGGTGGTACTAGATGATGATGATCTGCTGCGTCGTGAGGTGATTAAGCAGCTTATTTGTAACTTTAAGCTTGATAAAACCACGATTGAATCTGAGTTTTCAGTTAACTTTAATCGCTACTTCAAGGAAGACTTAGAGCTTCTACAAACCTTCATTAATGATGGGTTAATTGAAGTCGATAACAAGGAAATCCGCGTGACTTTGCGTGGCCGTTTGTTGATTCGTAATATCTGTATGTGTTTTGATAAATACCTGCGCGCTAAGGCTCGCCAACAACAATTCTCTCGCGTTATCTAATCGCTCGATTGAGAATAGAAATGTAAAAAATGCCAGCATCATGCTGGCATTTTTGTATTTGGTTTATTCGATTCTCTGCTGATTGTTACGCCATGCTTTATTTACTGTTGTGATTCGTGATGTTGGTAGGCCACTGATCAAAAGGAACAGGGCGACTGTATAAGAAACCTTGAGCTAGTGGACACTGTAGCTGCTTGAGTAGTTCAGCCTGTTGCTGAGTTTCAACGCCTTCGGCTACCAAGCTTACTTTGAAACCTTTAGTGATGTTAACGATGGCTGCGACGATGGAGCTGTCGAGGTTCTCTTGATCGAGTTTGCTAACAAAGCTGCGGTCGATTTTAAGGCAATCAAATGGCAGCTTGTGCAAGTAAGCAAGCGATGAGTAGCCGGTACCAAAATCATCAATCGCAATTGAGATACCCAATGCTTTCAGCGTTAGCATGTTTTCGATGATCGTTGGATCATTGTCGATGATGCGTGACTCGGTGATCTCTAATGTGAGGTTTTTGGCCGGTAACTTGGTGTCAGACAAAGTGTTTTTAACCAAGTCAATGAAACCGTTTTCGGTGAGTTGATCGACAGAAAGGTTAACGTGCAGAGAGAAGTCTTCGTCCCATTTACCTAACTCAATGGCGATGGCGGTATCTCGACAGGACTTGTGTAGTATTTGTTTGCCGATATCGTAGATAAGCCCTGTATCTTCGGCAAGCGGAATGAATTCAAGTGGTGAAATGACGCCCTCTTTCGTTACCCATCGTGCCAGAGCCTCTGCACCTATGGCGGAGCCAGATTCAAGGTCTATGATTGGTTGATAGAACGGCTCGAACTGTTGTTGCTCAATTGCTCGATTGATGCGTGTTAGCATCTGGGTTCGATGCCTAGAAGCGTTGCCCATCTCTGGGCTGTATATACTGACGCGAGTCTTGTCTTGCTTGGCATTACTCAAGGCAATACTGCTGTTACGCAGCCACAATGTAATATCTTTAGTGCCTGAAACATGAACCACACCGATAGAGACATTGATCACGACATTCTCGGATTCCATGGCAAATGGAGCCGCAAAGGTTTGGAGTAAGCGGTTAGTGATCTGATGAACACCTCCCTCTTGGAGAGCGTCAGGCGCGTAAATCGCAAATTCATCACCACCAGTACGTGCCAATAGATACTCAGATGGTAGCGTACCTCTCAAACGAGCGGCTGCGATGATGAGCAGTTGGTCGCCATTGTAATGGCCTAGGCTGTCATTAATGTCGCGAAAGCGATCAATACCGACTAAATACAGTGTGCCTTTCTCGGTTTTTGTATTTTTCTGTACAGCATCGATAAAACCTTCTCGGCTGTACAATTTGGTTAATGAGTCATAGGTAAGTTGAGACTGTAATTGTTCAAAAGAAGCCTTTAAGTTGTTAGTCATTTCATTAAAGGCTTCTACCAACATGCTAGTTTCATAGATATTACCTGGTTTCGGCATGCTGCTGTCCCAATCGCCAGTCGCTAGACCTTTTGCTGCATCTGCGGTGGAGGTGATGGGTTGGGTCACTCGATTAAAAGCAATTAATCCGGCGATGACACCAATGCAACTCAGCGTTAGTCCAAGTAACCAGCTGTTTCTTTGGTTTTCTGGTAATGCACCGAGTAGGTTGGTTTCAGGGATCGACATACCAATAAACCATGTGATGCCATGCTCATCCTCGTAAGGCGTTATCTGGTTGAAGTATCGCTCGCCATTCAGAGTAAAGTCGAAACGTTGTATTTGCCTGTTTTCAATCAAATGGAATTGGTTAACGTAACTGGCGCTCTCTCGTATTATTGGGTTGTCACTCTCTGTAGCCAATAAGCGCTGACTTGTGTGGCTTTTATCCGTCCTTTTGGAGACAACCTTGCCTCCTCCGGAGTGCGCAACCAAGCGCTGCTGTTGGTCAATGACGTAGACAGAGGCATCGGTTTTGTATTTCAAGTTATTCAAAAATACGTTAAAGGTATTGAGCTTGATGTCACTGACGATAACCGCTTTAAATTCGTTGCCGTCATAGATAGGGGCGAGGGCAGATAAGGTGATCTCTTGGCGTTCATCAGCATTAGTGTAAATCGGAGACCATGAGGCTTTTTTCTGGTTAGCAACAGGCGTATACCAAGGACGAACTCTTGGGTCATATCCCGAAATGACTGAACGTATATCGTCACTGATCTGGCTACCACGATAGATCACGAGTTGATTTTGAGTGCGATCATCTTGCACCATCAAGGTGTAACCATTATTAGCTTCTTTACGGAAACCGACGTAGTTACCGTTTTCAGAGCCAAAGCCGATCACATCGAGTTGAGGTACAGTCGTAAAATGATTCGAAAACTTATAAAGAATGTAGTCTTGGACCTTACTGAGGTGACCAGCTTGGTAAAGGTGGTGATAACCAATGTTGTGACTGAGTGAAAGGTTAGCGAGAAACGGCTTTTCTAAAAATTCTGTGAGGCTTTGATGAACGTTATCAGTGAGTGATGTTAGTTGGCGTGTACTAAGATCACTCACCGTTTCTTCATAGTTCTGCTTTTGAGTGAAAACCATTACGCCCATAGTGAACAGAAAAATCATCACGAATGGCAGAACCACTGCGGTTCTCAATGTAATTTGTGTTTTCAAAGACATTTTTAGCTACAATTTTGGTGAATGTCGTTTTGTAATTGTACTGATACTATTAACACCAAGCGACACTTTTTTGATTAAAAAAGTAGCTGCACCGATAGTCATATAAGCTTAGTACAGTTCTTTGAGCTTACGAGTAAGGGTGTTTCTCCCCCATCCCAATACTTTGGCTGCGTCCTGTTTGTGACCATTGGTATGTTTGAGTGCAGCCTCCAGCAGTATCCGTTCAAATTCAGGCAGAGCATAAGTGAGCAGCTCTTTTTCTCCTGAATCAAGGGCACATTTTGCCCAATTAGCGAGCAGTTGTTGCCAGTTATCTCCAGAGCCTGAAGTGGCCACTGTTTTCTCTTCCAACAGCTCCGGTGGCAGATCTGAAGGGAGTATTTCACTACCGCTGGCCATGACGGTGAGCCAACGGCAAATGTTTTCAAGCTGACGAACATTACCAGGCCAATTCAGCTGATTCAGTTTTAAAACCGTCTCAGGATGCAGCGTCTTCACTTCCACCCCGAGCTCTTCTGCGGCTGAAGCTAGGAAGTGATGAGTAAGCTTCTCTATGTCTTGCTTACGTTCGCGCAGTGCAGGGATATGAATTCGAATAACATTGAGTCGGTGGAAAAGGTCTTCACGGAAGCCACCTTCATGCACTAATCGTTCAAGATCTTGGTGGGTTGCCGCCACGATACGAACGTCGACCTTAACCGCAGAGTGGCCACCCACGCGATAAAACTGACCATCAGAAAGCACACGCAGTAAGCGAGTTTGAATGTCGAGTGGCATATCACCAATTTCATCAAGAAATAGCGTGCCACCGTTAGCCTGTTCAAAACGTCCTTGGCGAACACTATTTGCGCCAGTAAAGGCACCTTTCTCATGACCAAATAGCTCCGACTCGATGAGATCTTTGGGGATTGCGGCCATGTTAAGAGCGATAAAGGGGTTCTTTGCTCTAGGGCTGTGGCGGTGTAAGGCATGTGCGACCAGTTCTTTACCGGTACCCGATTCACCATTGATGAGAACAGAAATAGATGAACGCGATAGTCGCCCTATGGCACGGAAAACTTCCTGCATCGCCGGTGCTTCACCGATGATTTCGGGTGCGTTAGTCTCTTCGACCACCTCGCTGGCTTGTTCTCGCTTCTGTTCTTGGCTGTGTGCGATGGCTCGCTCTACCAAAGTAAGCGTTTCATCGATATCAAACGGCTTAGGCAGATACTCAAAAGCGCCTTTCTGATAAGCGTTTACCGCAGCATCAAGGTCGGAGTGTGCGGTCATGATGATCACTGGCAGGTCGGGGGAGCGCTGATGAACTTGATGTAACAGCTCAATCCCGTCAATGCCGGGCATTCGAATATCAGACACCAGAACGTCTGGTGTTTCGCGCTCAAGAGCGAGCAATACGCTCTCTGCATCAGCAAATGTTTCACACTTAATATCCGCAGATGACAGTGTTTTCTCTACGACCCAGCGTATAGAACTGTCGTCATCGACGACCCAAACGTATCCCTTACTCATAATTCAATTCCTTTGCAGCCAAATCTATTGTGATAATCATTGTTGTTTTTATTGTTCGGTATTTGTTGTTGCCGATGAAACGTTGTTTCCAGTGGGAAACAAGATTTCGCCTATATCGGCAAATAAATCGTGAATGTGGTATTACCCGGCCAACTCTCAACATCAATTTTCCCATTGTGCTGATCGATGAGGTTTTGAGATATCGATAACCCAAGCCCTGTGCCACCCTCTCGTCCGCTGACCATGGGGTAAAACAGGGTGTCTTTTAACTCGTCGGGAATGCCTGGGCCGTTATCGCTGATCTCAATGCGAGCAGCGAGCTTATGTCGCTGCCCATGAATGTTTGCTTGATGCACTGTTCTGGTGCGAATGGTGATTTTCCCTGATTCCTGGGCTTTTAAAATCTGTGCGGCATTACTCACGATATTGAGCATAGCTTGCTCAACTTGCGCAGAGTCCATCAAAATATCAGGTAGGCTTGGATCGTAGTCTCGTTCGATAGCGAGCGTTGAACCCGATTCGAGCTCTACCAACTGTCGGACTTTTTCTAGAATCTGGTGAAGGTTCTCTTCTGACTTAGTTCCCGGCTTTTGCGGGCCAAGAAGCCTATCCACTAGGGCTCTCAGGCGGTCTGCTTGCTCAATAATGATCTGCGTATACTCATTCAGAGATTGATCAGGGAGCATCTTTCCAAGCAGCTGCGCGGCTCCTCGCAAACCACCTAAAGGGTTCTTAATTTCATGCGCTAACCCGCGCACCAGTAACTTCGCCGCTTGTTGTTGCGCGTGTTGGTTGAGCTCTTGGCTGAGTCGTCTTTGTTGGTCTATCTTACGCATCTCAACCAATAACAACGTCTCACGCTGCCAAGAAATTGGGCTAACCGTTACCTCAAGCATTAATGGGCGGTTGTCTACGACAAAGGTAACGTCACTGTCGGTAATACTCTGGCCGCTTTGTAGTGGTTGAGTGAGCAGTGCTAAGTCGAGAGAGGCGTGCTGGATAAGTTGGCTCAATGGATGATCAACGATGCGTCGTGCGCTCTGTGAAAAGAGCTGTTCAGCCGCCGGGTTGGCGTATCGGACATACAGTTGCTCATCGAGCATCAATGTCGAGGTCACCATATTGTCGAGAATGGCGCTGGAAAGATGATCTGTATCTATACTGTCGCTTTTGGCTGATCGATTCACTGTTTCGTCCTTGAACTGGTGTTTTATCGCTGCACCAAGTTGGTGCGAAGCTAAGTTCAAGTATGGCGCATATCAATCAGAAGCTAAAGGTAATTCATTAGGGTCGCTGAAAGCTGCTTCGATTCGGTGAAAAGTAGAGGTAATCTCGTCTCTTTTTGCACATTGGCCTACTTGATCGTCGCTCGATGTAAATACACGGTGACTGGACTAGTAGATGCAATAAGCTTGCCGCTTCTATGTGCTTGAATGGCAATGGTGTGTGTGCCTCGTTCTATGTCTTTGAGTTGCCAATTCGCTTGAGTCTGCGGGGCGCCATAGCGGCGTCCATCGAGCATCAATTGCAGCTGCTCTCCAATACCGAGTTTGCGGTTAAGATCTATCTGAACAGGGATTAAGCCTAGGTTGCTACGGATGGTTTGATCATGAACTGGATTTAGCATGGTGAGTGTTAATTGAGTTGGTGCCTCGCGTTCTGTAGTTTTTGGTTGAGTTTGAGCTGGCGTTGCCGTTTTAGTTGCAGATGAAGCTGCAGCGTCAACGGGTGTCGAGTTTTCAAATTTAGGCGCGGGCGCAGAAGCTTGTACGTCAGGTAAGTGAAGGGACTTGGCACTTTGACTGGTAGGAGTATCACTAAAGTGGAGCACACCATCTTCATCTACCCAAGTATATACCGTTTGAGCAGTGCATGAGAGTGCGACGGTTAACCCGATTAAGAACAGTATATTTTTCATATGTTTAGGCTCTTTCCACCGCAGGTGGTTTGATGTTTGGCGTTGATTGTATTGTGTTTGGTAGAAGGCATGTTACGAAGAAGAAGAGGGGGGGAGAATAGAAAAAAGGCCCACCTGCGAGGCGAGCCTAATATTTTTTAGTAGTTCTTACATGTTGCAGTGGATTTCACTGTTAGGGTAAGGGCTGCAGCACTTCCAACTGAGGATTAAACTGAGTAGTACAATTCAAATTCAAGTGGGTGTGTCGCCATGTTCACGCGTTGTACATCGTCAGATTTCAGAGTGATGTATGAATCGATGAAGTCATCAGAGAATACGCCACCAGCGGTTAGGAATTCACGGTCTTCGTTAAGCGCAGCTAGAGCTTCTTGTAGTGATTCTGCAACTGTTGGGATTTCAGCCGCTTCTTCTGCAGGAAGGTCGTATAGATCTTTATCCATCGCTTCGCCTGGGTGAATCTTGTTCTTAATACCGTCAAGGCCAGCCATCAGCATTGCTGAGTAACATAGGTATGGGTTAGCAGCTGGGTCACCAAAACGTAGCTCGATACGGCGAGCTTTAGGGCTTGGTACTACTGGGATACGGATAGAAGCAGAACGGTTACGTGCTGAGTAAGCAAGCATTACCGGAGCTTCAAAACCAGGTACAAGACGCTTGTACGAGTTCGTTGATGGGTTAGCAAATGCGTTGATTGCACGAGCGTGTTTGATTACACCACCGATGTAGTAAAGCGCCATTTCAGATAGGCCGCCGTACTTATCACCCGCAAACAGGTTAACGCCGTCTTTTGCTAGAGATTGGTGAACGTGCATACCAGAACCGTTATCACCAACGAGTGGCTTAGGCATGAATGTCGCTGTTTTACCAAATGCGTGAGCAACGTTGTGCACAACGTACTTGTAGATTTGAGTCTCATCGGCTTTTGTTGTTAGCGTGTTGAAGCGAGTTGCGATTTCGTTTTGGCCCGCAGTTGCTACTTCGTGGTGGTGAGCTTCAACGACTAGGCCCATCTCTTCCATTACTAGACACATTGCTGAACGGATGTCTTGAGATGAATCGACAGGAGCGACTGGGAAGTAACCGCCTTTAACGCCAGGACGGTGACCTTTGTTACCGCCTTCGATGTCAGAACCTGTGTTCCAAGCTGCTTCTACGTCATCAATCTTGAAGAAAGAACCCGACATATCGTTTGAGAACTTAACGTCGTCAAATAGGAAGAATTCTGGCTCTGGACCAACTAGAACTGTGTCTGCGATACCTGTAGAACGTAGGTACTCTTCAGAACGTTTAGCGATAGAGCGTGGGTCACGGTCGTAGCCTTGCATTGTTGCAGGCTCAAGAATGTCACAACGGATGTTTAGTGTTGCGTCTTCTGTGAATGGGTCCAGTACAGCAGAGGCTGCGTCTGGCATCATTACCATGTCAGATTCGTTAATGCCTTTCCAACCAGCTACTGAAGAGCCGTCAAACATTTTGCCTTCTTCGAAGAAGTCTGCATCAACTTGGTGAGAAGGAATAGAGATGTGCTGCTCTTTACCTTTTGTATCAGTAAAACGTAAGTCGATAAATTTAACTTCGTTCTCTTGGATCAGGGATAGTACATTTTCTACTGACATCTTGGATAACCTCCAGTGTTATTAATTCGGTATTAGCTCGATTCGGTTGAAACTAGCATTGATTAATGTCTATAAGTGCATTAATCGATGCTGATTTATCTAAAGCCAAAAACGTGCCAAAAAAATTATTCCATTAATTTCAACGGTTTACTTGTTTATCTGTGTTGTTCATTTTAGTTTTTGCACCAAAATGATCTCTCATTGCACTTTGTTGGTGCAGTTGTTTGCCTGTGCACCAATATATGACATATGAGAGCACCATTCAGCAATGAATTGCTTAAGTTGTCAATCCACTTTTATGGTTTTGCCAGAGATTTAGCTCGCAGCTCACGTGCGATGTTTTTTGAGAGCTCTGCGAATTTAGCTGTGCAGCACCGTACTGGCTCAAAGTTAGCGGATATGAATCGCTAACTAAGAAAAAAGCTTTGGTTCAGATCACATATTTCTAGGTTTTTGTCTAGAATCTGGTATATTATTGACCGTTTTTTAAATCAAGCTAGCGGTTATTATCCAAACTTTTGAGATAACTGACGGCTACTTTTATGAGTGAATCGAGAATCCATGTCTACTCCACAGATTGATAAGTTAAGAAATATCGCGATCATCGCGCACGTTGACCACGGTAAAACGACTTTGGTTGATAAACTGCTACAACAGTCAGGCACTCTTGAGTCTCGTGGTGAAGCTGAAGAGCGTGTCATGGATTCGAATGACATCGAAAAAGAGCGTGGCATTACCATTCTTGCTAAGAACACAGCAATCAACTGGAATGATTACCGCATCAACATCGTAGATACTCCGGGACACGCGGACTTCGGTGGTGAAGTTGAGCGTATCATGTCTATGGTTGACTCTGTTCTGCTTATCGTTGACGCAGTTGATGGCCCAATGCCTCAAACTCGTTTCGTAACGCAAAAAGCATTCGCACACGGTCTTAAGCCAATCGTTGTAATCAACAAGATTGACCGCCCAGGCGCTCGTCCTGATTGGGTTATGGATCAAGTATTCGACCTTTTCGACAACCTAGGTGCTTCTGATGAGCAACTAGACTTCACAGTTGTTTACGCTTCAGCTCTAAACGGTTGGGCAACAATGACTGAAGGCGAAACTGGTACAGACATGGAACCATTGTTCCAAGCTGTTGTTGACACAGTAGACGCGCCTGCAGTTGACCTTGACGGTCCTCTACAAATGCAAATTTCACAACTTGATTACAGCTCTTACGTAGGTGTTATCGGTGTTGCTCGTGTTACACGTGGTTCTGTTAAACCAAATCAACAAGTAACTATCGTTGGTTCTGACGGTAAGAAGCGTAATGGTAAAGTCGGTACAGTTCTTGGTTACCTAGGTCTTGACCGCCACGAAGTTGAACAAGCGAATGCTGGTGACATCATTGCGATTACTGGTCTTGGTGAACTGAAAATTTCAGATACTATCTGTGACCAAAACAATGTTGAAGCAATGACTCCGCTTTCTGTTGATGAACCAACAGTAACAATGACGTTCCAAGTAAACACTTCTCCGTTCGCGGGTAAAGAAGGTAAGTTCGTTACTTCACGTAACATCCTTGAGCGTCTAGAGAAAGAACTAGTACACAACGTTGCACTACGTGTTGAAGAAACTGATAACCCAGATCGCTTCCGTGTTTCAGGTCGTGGTGAGCTTCACCTATCTATCCTGATCGAAAACATGCGTCGTGAAGGCTTCGAGCTAGCTGTATCTCGTCCAGAAGTTATCATCAAGAAAGACGAAGATGGCAACCTAACTGAACCGTTTGAAACTGTGACTATCGACGTGCTTGAAGAGCACCAAGGTGGCATCATGGAAAACATCGGTCTACGTAAAGGTGAGCTAACGGATATGTCTCCAGATGGCAAAGGCCGTGTTCGCATGGATTTCATGATGCCTTCTCGTGGTCTTATCGGTTTCCAAACTGAGTTCCTAACTCTAACGTCTGGTTCTGGTCTTCTTTACCACTCATTTGATCACTACGGTCCTCACAAAGGCGGCGTAATCGGTCAACGTAACAACGGTGTTCTAATCTCGAACGCGACTGGTAAAGCTCTGACTTACGCACTATTCAACTTACAAGAACGTGGTCGTCTATTTGCTGAGCACGCGGATGAAGTATACGAAGGTCAAATCATCGGTATTCACAACCGTTCAAACGACCTAACAGTAAACTGTCTGAAAGGTAAGCAGCTAACGAACGTTCGTGCATCTGGTACTGATGAAGCACAGGTTCTTTCGCCACCTATCCGTCACACTCTAGAGCAAGCTCTTGAGTTCATCGACGAAGACGAACTAGTAGAAGTAACGCCAGTAAGCATTCGTATCCGTAAGAAGCTTCTTACTGAAAACGAACGTAAGCGTGCAGCACGTCCAGCTAAGGCTTAATTGCCAGCTGACTAGCTTCTAGCTAACAAGCAATACGTTTTAGAATAAGTAAGAAAGCCCCGAGTAGCATAGCTGCTCGGGGCTTTTGTTTTTTAGTTTGTTTAGATTCGAGATACGAAGAGCGTGTTCAACATTTACTCATTGAATCATAATTACAGAATCGAGGGGCGAGATATCTGGAATCTAGTTTTTGATTCCTAGGTGACTTTCAACGAACTGCACTCGTTCAGCGACCGACATAAACGGCACTTCAACAACCTCATAACCAAGTTCTTGGTAGACTCTTTCTAACGCGTGGTGAATCTCTAGCGCCTCCTCAAACGGATAAGGTCTCACATCATCTTGCACATAAATTGAAGCTTCAGGGCGACAGAACAAGGCTTGTGAGTGATAGCCTTGGCTTGCTTCTCGGTAGGTCGCATCTATCTCTAGACTAGCCTGAGTTAAGTAACCGCAGATATCTGGAATGGCGCGATCGAGAAAGGCGACTGGATGCTGACTGGCTTGGTCTTTTTGTTCTCTCATGACGGTTAAACATAGGCGAGCAAACCCCGGAAGGTCTAACCAAGGTAATATACCGTTCTCAAGTTGGCTCTGCTGTTCGATTAACTGGCGAGAGGACTCAGCGAAGGTAGGATAACCCGCATCGCCCAAGGCATTGATCAATGTGGTTTTTCCGGCGCCAGGGCCGCCAGTAATAATGATTGGGTTCATACGAGCTTATCTTTATTTGTGCCTACGGGCGTTATTTCTGGTTTAGTTGAGCAAGGAATTTATCCGATTCTGCGATCGCAGCATTCATCTGTTGGATCGCGTAGGCGATGTCTTTTTCTAAGCTCATAAACTCGCCCTGCAGTGAACCGACAGCGCTCGCATTGAGGTTATGTTTTAAGTAAAGCGTGTTGTCGCGAAGGGTATTGAGTACTGGGTCCATTTTCTTCTCAGCGCGTTTCATTGCTGACAGCATCGTTTGGTAAGACGATTTAGTGTCTCGCAGTTTTTGTTCACTTGAGCTGCGCAGTGAGTCGCTGGTGTAGAGGTCTAGTTCGCTCTGCCACTCGGCGAACAGCGCATCGGATACGTCTTCAATGGCAGCGATGCGGTCACTGACATTTTGCGCGGCTTTCTCGCTGTCTTGGTATTTATCGTTGATTTGGTTGTACATATCTTCAAGGTCGCCACCACTGAAGTTAGTCAGGCTGCTGAGTGCCTCTAGCGCGCTGCTAAACTCTTCCTGAGCGTCCTGTTGTGACTCTTTCGCGTCTTCTACTCTATCAACCATAATATCGCGCTTGTGGTAGCCCACTTGCTCCATAGCGGAGTAATAAGCGGATTGGCACCCAGTAAGCGTGAAAATAGAGAGGACTATAACGATTAAATAAGGCATCCTAGTTTCCTATAGTTAAATGACGGAATATTAATTAGGACTATGAACGAGTTACAAGAGGGTTACAAGTTGAAGATAAAAAACGCAATCACTGGAAGCATCCAGTTTTACCGCTATCTTCTCACGCGGATGGCACACGATAGAGTGAACGTAAATGCGGGCTATTTGGCTTACATTACTTTACTCTCGATCGTGCCGATGCTGACGGTTTTGCTCTCTACCTTGTCTTCGTTTTCAGTTTTTTCCGATGTCGGTCTGGTGATTCAAAACTTCATTATTACCAACTTTGTGCCTGCGTCAGGTGATGCGGTGAACAGTGCCTTGCTTGAGTTTGTCGCCAATACGGGCAAGATGACGGCGGTGGGCAGTGTGTTTTTGTTTATCGCAGCCTTGATGCTGATTTCCAATATAGATAAGAACCTGAACTACATTTGGCGTGTGACCGAAAAGCGACGTGCGGTGTTGTCTTTTTCTATGTATTGGATGGTATTAACGCTTGGACCTATTTTGGTAGGAGCGAGCATTGCAGTCACTTCTTATGTCACTTCCTTAAGTTTGTTGCAACATGACATCGTGTCTGACGCATTTAACACTGTCATTCGAAAGCTTCCTTTGATCATTTCCTTCTTAGCTTTCTTCGGTTTGTATCTGCTAGTGCCAAATAAAAAGGTACATTTTTCTCATGCGGCAGTTGGTTCTCTCGTGGCGGCTCTGTTGTTCGAACTCAGCAAGAAAGGCTTTGCGGCTTACATTACTCAGTTTCCGTCTTACCAGTTGATTTACGGTGCGCTAGCGGCGATTCCGATTCTCTTTGTTTGGATTTATTTGTGTTGGCTTATTGTGTTAGTCGGGGCTGAAGTGACCGCTGCGCTCGGTGAGCACGAACAGTGGAGTGGTTCGCAAGAAGTGGTACACTCGTCAGATAAAGACAAAATCACAGAGCAAGGAAACAACAGTGATAGCACTGATCCAGAGAGTAAGTGAAGCTGCCGTCCGTGTTGATGGCGAAGTCGTTGGGGAGATTGAGCAAGGCTTATTGGTGCTGTTAGGCGTAGAAAAAGGTGATGACGAAGCCAAAGCCAAACGTTTGATGGAACGAGTAACGACTTATCGTGTCTTTGGAGATGAAGACGATAAAATGAATCTAAACGTGAAGCAGGTAGAAGGTAAGGTATTGGTGGTGTCTCAATTCACTTTGCCAGCCGATACCAAGAAAGGGACACGAGCGGGTTTCTCTCGTGGTGCTCACCCAGAAGATGCTGAGCGTCTTTACAACTATTTCTCAGACCAATGTGAATCAGTGTTGCCAACGGAACGTGGCCGATTCGCAGCCGACATGAAAGTGTCGTTGGTTAATGATGGTCCAGTGACATTCTGGCTACAGGTTTAAGCTTAAAGGAATAAGCATGTTTAAACTCATAACTCCAACCACCGAAAATCAACTGAATAAGTATTACCATTTTCGATGGCAGATGCTGCGTGAGCCTTGGCGTATGCCCGTTGGCTCAGAGCGTGATGAATACGATCCTATGAGTCATCAT
The DNA here is from genome assembly GCF_041439575.1 of Vibrio sp. 5S239. Taxonomy (NCBI): domain Bacteria; kingdom Pseudomonadati; phylum Pseudomonadota; class Gammaproteobacteria; order Vibrionales; family Vibrionaceae; genus Vibrio; species Vibrio sp. 5S239. The sequence continues at coordinate 67,624 of NZ_JBGOOM010000006.1, forward strand.
CGTGTGATTGTGGATGGTCGAGGTCGTCCAATGGCGATTGGTCGCCTGTATATTACATCAGATTTAGAAGGTCAAATCCGCTATATGGCGGTGAAGAAATCTCGCCAAAGTAAAGGCATGGGCTCACTTATCTTGGTTGCGTTAGAGTCACTGGCTCGTCAAGAAGGGGCCAAGCGTTTGGTGTGTAATGCACGTGAAGATGCGATCTCATTCTATGAGAAGAATGAATTTGAATGTCGCGGTGAGATTAGTGACCAACGTGGCCCCGTTCGTCATCAACAGATGGTTAAGCACCTTGACCCTATGGCTGATGTGCTTCGCAAACCAGAATGGTGTAATGAACTGCAACAGCGTTGGGAGCATCAAATCCCAATCAGTGACAAAATGGGCATCAAGATCAACCAGTATACTGGCTATCAGTTTGAGTGTAGTGCTCAGTTGAACCCCAACCTCAATCCTCACAACACTATGTTTGCAGGTTCGGCCTTTACCTTAGCGACCTTAACGGGCTGGGGAATGACTTGGTTACTGATGAAAGAGCGAGGCCTTAGTGGTGATATTGTGCTGGCAGACAGTAATATTCGCTACCGTCACCCAGTCGAGCAAAATCCGGTTGCGGCGACATCTCTAGATGGGATAAGTGGTGACTTGGATCGCCTCGCTTCAGGCAGGAAGGCTCGTATTATTATTCATGTGACGATTCGCAGTGGCGATGTGGAAGCGGTGGAGTTTACGGGAACCTATATGCTGATCCCTGATTACAAAAAGATACTATCAACAGACACTAACGTGAGCGAGTAGCCCACACTTCGTACTCTGTTGATTTACCAATATATTGATTTAGTCAGATATTGATTGAAAGCGCTACTTCTGCGGAGTGGCGCTTTTTTGTTGGCAGTCATTTATCTCTGAGTATTCGGCTTGGTCGAGCTTTCCTGAGATTTGATGGCATTGGTCAGACAGAGTAATGGATAGCGTATGTCGCTCAGTTTTAAGCAAGTCGAGCTCTCCCTTTACCTCACCATTTAACGTTTGAACCCTTTGCGTACCTTTCTCGGCTGCGGATGCACCAATGATGTGCAATGGTTCGAGTGTGAAACGTCCACGGTCAAAATTCGCATTGAATTCTGGGATTTCAAACACGTTATCAGTCGATGCCTCTGAAAGCGTATCGTTAAAGGTCATCACCCCTTGGCGAACGCTACCGGTGAGTTGGCCAGTGGTTGAGTAGCCAAGCATTAACGAATCACCATATAAACCCGCAGCTTGAAGTTCGAACTCCCCGTAGCCTGTTGCATCGAGTGGTAACTCCAATGGTTGTAACATTAATGATATTGGTAATCCATCAGCCGAGATATCGACACTCCACGGCTTGCTGATTTGACTGAAGTCTAAGGTGGCGTTCGCTTCAATATAACCATGTTTCAATGGCATAAACAGGCGTGTTAACGTCCACTTTCCTTGTTTGCTATTCATCTCAATCACAGGCTGAGCACTGAGAATGTTTTGATAGCTCGCATCGTTGGCGCTTGCCAATAACTCTCCTTGCCACAAGCCTAGCTTTCTATCTTGTAACAGTTGGATTTGATGCCCTTCTACGTGCAGCCCTGATACCTGCCAGTAAGGTTTTTCTGCGAGCTGGATGAGCTGGCTGCGTTCTATGTTAAGCCGGTTAATTTCGACGTTCTGGAGTTGTGTCAGCCAAGGTATTAGGCGTGCGGCTGGTAGGTGGTTATCTTGGCTTTCGGTAAGCCACTTGATGCCTTGCAGGTCGAGCTGTGCTAAGTCAATGGTATCAGGCGTCACCTTGCCATTGAGCTGAACACTGCCTTGAAGGAACTGAGTATAGAAGTCTTCAATCTGAATCCGGTTGGGCTCTAGGTTGAGTTTAAGGCTTGGCTCGATGAATTGGTCATTGTCTAAGGTGACGCCTTCAGCTTGTAGAGAAAAAATGGCGTTCTGTTGTTGCCACAATTCAAAAGGCAGCTGTATGTTTTCTAATGAGGCGTCAAAGGATGCTAGATGTCCGTCTGCCCATTCTAGGTCACTACGCAAAATATCTAAGCTGTTGATGTGATTGATCTGGATACCTGTCATATCCCATTGTTTGTTCAATAGGCTTTGGGTCTGTTTTTGGTTGAGTCGTAAACCATCGATCGTCACATTCACCAAAGACCAGTCATGTTGATATTGTTCTGCTTGACCGGAAACCTTAGCGCCACGCCAGTCAAATGAAGCGCCATAAAGAGTGCTGTCACTCGGCTTTAGTTCGAGGTCAATCAACAGGTTATCGAATGCTTCGCCTTGCCAATACAGTTGCGTGGTTGAGAGTTGGGTTTTGCCATAAGGTAATAATGAGTTGTGCCCGTCCCATATGGGATCGGAGATCTGAAGATCAATGCCTCGCGCATTAAAGTCTGGGGTCGAGAAATCTAGATTATTGATGGCCAACTGGTGAAGCTTGAGGTTTGGCTGCGTAAGTACCGATGTGAGGTTTTTTAAATCATCAACTTCTAACTGCAGACCGCTGATCAACACTGAATCCAAGATCAGTTTGGCTTGAACTATAGAGCTAGGGCTAAACCACATACTGACTTTGTCGATGTACAAAGGCGACTTTTTTTTAGGTCGGTTTTGGGTAATACCCATCAAAGTGATGTGATAAGGCGCCTGATACTCAACATCCTCAATGAGTAGAGGTTGTTCAAGCGTATGTTTTATAAAAAAATTAGCAACATCAGCACGGTATTGAGTCTGCAGGCTTAATAACAACGCAGCGATAACCGCAACGGCGATAGCCAGCACAATACCGAATACCATGAATACCTTTTTCATTCCCTGAAAGCCTTAAATTTCAATAGTCTCAAACAGAGTGGAACAAAAAGGGATAAGCATCAACAAAAAAGCCCCTCAAAAGAGGGGCTTGCTACAAAATATCATTGTAAATGGGCGTTCGTTTTGGACTTAGCCCGAGCAGATAGGTGGGTTAGTCTAATTGTGGACCAGCCGCAACCAGTGACTGACCTTCAGCGTTGTCTGTGTATTTATCAAAGTTGTTGATGAATCGTGTTGCTAGATCCTTCGCTTTGCTCTCCCACTGTAGCGGGTCAGTGTACGTATCACGTGGGTCAAGAATGGTCGAGTCTACATCATGCAAGGCGAGTGGCACTTCTAGGTTAAACATAGGGATAACCTTAGTATCTGCATTGTCGATTGAACCATCTAGGATAGCGTCGATGATGCCGCGAGTATCTTTGATAGAGATACGCTTACCACTGCCATTCCAACCTGTGTTAACTAGATAAGCTTCTGCACCAGCCGCTTCCATGCGCTTCACAAGCACTTCAGCGTACTGAGTTGGGTGGAGCGTTAGGAATGCAGCGCCAAATGCCGCAGAGAACGTTGGCGTTGGCTCTGTAATACCGCGTTCTGTACCCGCGAGCTTCGCTGTAAATCCAGATAGGAAGTGGTATTTAGTCTGTTCAGGAGTCAGTTTCGATACTGGTGGTAGCACACCAAATGCATCCGCAGTCAGGAAGATAACTTTTTTAGCGTGACCTGCTTTTGATACTGGCTTAACAATGTTTTCGATGTGGTGAATCGGGTAAGAAACACGAGTATTTTCTGTTTTTGAACCGTCATCAAAATCGATAGAACCATCACCACGGACCGTTACGTTTTCTAGTAGAGCATCACGACGGATTGCGTTGTAGATTTCAGGTTCCGCTTCTTTCGATAGGCGAATCGTCTTCGCGTAACAACCGCCTTCAAAGTTGAAGATACCGTCGTCATCCCAACCATGCTCATCATCACCGATCAGCTCACGTTTAGGATCCGTCGATAGTGTTGTTTTCCCCGTACCTGATAGGCCGAAGAATACGGCTACATCGCCTTTCTCGCCTACGTTTGCACTACAGTGCATTGAAGCAATGCCTTGCAGAGGAAGCAGGTAGTTCATCATTGCGAACATACCTTTTTTCATCTCACCGCCGTACCAGGTACCACCAATGATTTGAACGCGCTCTGTCAGGTTGAACGCAACGAAGTTTTCAGAGTTTAGGCCCTGCTTCTCCCAGTTCGGGTTGGTTGTTTTAGCACCGTTCATTACCACAAAATCAGGTTCAAACGTTGCAAGCTCTTCGTCAGTTGGACGAATGAACATGTTCTTAACGAAGTGCGCTTGCCACGCTACTTCAGTGATAATACGAACACTTAAGCGCGTATCTGGGTTTGCACCACAGTAACCATCAATCACAAACAGGCGCTTGCCAGATAGCTGAGTTGTCACAAGCTCTTTCAGCTCATTCCATAATTCAGGTGTAATCGGTTTGTTGTCATTTTTGCCTTGATCTGACCACCACATGGTATCGCGGGTCGTGTCATCTTTAACAATGTATTTATCTTTTGGTGAGCGGCCAGTAAAGATACCAGTGTCAACCGCAACAGAGCCTAGTTCCGTTACTACGCCTTTTTCGTAGCCCTCTAAACCTGGCAATGTTTCTTCAACGAATAGCTGCTCGTAGCTAGGGTTACGAAGAACTTCAGTAACGCCTGTCAGTCCGTGCTTAGTTAGATCAATTTGTGCAGCCTTTGTATGTTCCATAACGGTCATAGGTGCTCCTTGTAGGATATTTTGTAGGGATTTTGTATTAATTTTTATGGTTATCTGCTCACCATGCTAGCAACGAGACTCGGGGGAAACAGGGATACAGCTCAAAAAGTATCCATATTAACATTGAGGTTTTAAGTGCCTCGTCACATATTGGCCCAACTAGTCTATCCTGTACGCAAACCTTTGCGCTAGGGGCAGGAACATTATTAATTGATGAAAATTAAGCGGTGATTTTATTACGAGATGTAACGGGCTTTGCGCTATTTTGATCACAAAAAAGGCCAGCTTGCAGCTGACCTTTTTGGGTAAATTACGTGTTTTGGGTACGTTATAAATTAATGAACGGTATTGCTGCCTTTATCGGCTGCTTCAGCGTACAGAGCATCAACGTCGTTCTTGTCGAATGAATAATTTGTGCCACAGTAATCACAATGCAGAGCAACACTACCTTCGGTACTTAGGATGTCGTACATCTCTTCTTGAGCAACCGTAATGATAGCCGCCGCGCTCCGCTCACGTGAACAACCACAGTAGAACTCAATCGGTTGTGGGGTGAACAGCTGTACTTTCTCTTGGTTGTACAAACGGTAAAGCAGTTCGTTCGCTTCTAGGGAGAACAGTTCTTCGTTTTTAACTGTGTCAGTTAGCTGCTCTAGGTGTTCGAAGTCGTCTGGCGTACCTGTGCCGTCTGGCATAACCTGCAGTAACATACCAGCAGCGTGTGCTTTACCTTCATGATCGCCAGTGCGTAACCATAGACGAGTCTTAAGCTGTTCTGAGTTAGCGAAGTAACCTTCAAGCACCTCGGCGAGAGTGTCACCTTCAAGGCCAACGATACCTTGGTAACGCTCACCTTGCTTAGGGTCGATAGTGATCACTAGATGGCCTTTACCCATAAGGTCGTGTAGGCCTGCGTTGTCAGCAATATCCCCGTCAAAGCGAGCAACACCGCGGATCTTCTGGTTGTTATCACCATTGATCACAGCGAGAGACACTGGGCCATCACCTTGAAGCTGCATAGTGATAGAACCTTCAAACTTTAAGGTCGCCGTTAGTAGCGTCGTTGAGACCAATAGCTCGCCCAGCAGTTTCTGTACTGGCGCTGGGTATTCCTTGCTAGAAATAATCTGTTGGTACGCTTCATCCATTTGTACCAATTCACCACGTACTGATAGGTCTTCAAATAGGTAGCGATTTAAAACATTACTTGTAGACATTGGGTCTGCCATTTGGCTATTCCTTCTAGCTTATTGAGTCTTGAACTTGATGATGTCACGACGTTGCTTCTTATCCGGACGACGATCTGGAGCTGGGTTATGAGCATTCAGTTTGCGTTGTTTCGCAAACTCTTCTCTTTTTGCCAAGCTATCGGTGGTTTCTTCATAGAGTGTTTGAGCGATCGGAGCCCCGCCACGATGCGCCGAAATTTTCTCGATAGTCACCGTTTTTTCTTCATTCCCTTGACGCAGTGTAATCACCGCCCCAAGTTCGACAATTTTACTTGGTTTGCTGCGTTGACCATTATAGTGGACTTTGCCACCATCGACCATGTTGCGAGCAATAGAGCGGGTTTTGTAAAAACGAGCTGCCCACAACCATTTATCGAGTCTGACAGCTTCATCAACAGTTTTCATATAGGGTTGTGCCTTTTCAGTGAAAAATGAATGTGGTTTAACTGTAATTAACAGAGCGCAACATGTTCTTGATGATGCTTATCACATTAAGTAGAAGCTTAAAGTGGAGGCGGTTGGCATTTTTTTCAAGTCATATTACAAAATAGCCATCTAATGCCGATTTATGAATTGGCTATGATATAATTCATGATCTTATGCTTAAATGCGCTTGGTATCGAACGAATGAATGAAAAAGTTGGAAGCTTAATGATTTTCAGCGTTTGTCGTCTTGAAAAGGGGCAAGGGAAGTGAACTTTTTAGAGCTCAAAAATCGCATAGGACACTCACCTGTGTTGAGCCGCTTATTAGAGAATAAATTTGTATTTCAGCAGAAACTAAGCCTAGCGACTTGTTGTTTGTTGATTGCTGCTTCAGCATGGATTTTAGGACAGCTTGCATGGTTTCTTGTACCTGCCGAGCAAACGGTTGTGCCTTGGAAAGCGTCTGTTTCATCTTCTTCTTCAGCACTTCAACCGACCCTTGATATCTCTTCTTTGCAACAGAGTAACCTTTTTGGCGTCTATAACCCAACCACGCCCGCTGTCGTTGAACAGCAAGTTATCCAAGATGCGCCAAAGACACGGTTGAACCTGATTTTAGTGGGGGCGGTCGCCAGTTCTAACCCCAAATTAAGCTTAGCTGTGATTGCTAATCGTGGCACACAAGCAACCTACGGAATTAATGAAGTAATAGAAGGCACTCGAGCCAAGCTCAAAGCTGTGTTAGTGGATCGTGTCATTATTGATAACTCAGGGCGAGATGAAACCCTGATGCTTGAAGGTATTGAATACAAACGTTTAGCCGTATCTGAACCTGCGCCACCTCGCGCTTCTTCTTCTTCGGTTCGTGGCAATAACCCAGCTTCTGCAGAAGAGAAGCTTGATGAAATAAAAGCGAAGATAATGGAGGATCCACAACAAATTTTCCAATATGTTCGTTTATCTCAGGTAAAGCGTGACGATCAAGTGATCGGTTATCGTGTGAGCCCTGGCAAAGATTCAGAACTTTTTAACTCTGTTGGGCTCCAAAACGGGGATATTGCTACTCAGTTAAATGGACAAGATCTGACTGACCCTGCCGCTATGGGCAACATATTCCGATCAATCTCAGAGCTAACTGAGCTAAATCTCGTCGTTGAGCGAGATGGTCAACAACATGAAGTATTTATTGAATTTTAGAACTTTGCGTCTAACCAAGGACGAAAGTGTAGGAGAAGTACGTGAAGCATTGGTTTAAGAAAAGTGCGTGGTTATTGGCAGGAAGCTTAATCTGCGCCCCCGCAGCCATCGCTAGTGATTTTAGTGCCAGTTTTAAGGGCACTGACATTCAAGAGTTTATTAATATTGTTGGCCGTAATCTAGAGAAGACGATCATCGTTGACCCATCGGTGCGCGGTAAAATCGATGTCCGTAGCTATGATGTACTCAACGAAGAACAATATTACAGCTTCTTCTTAAACGTCTTAGAAGTGTACGGCTACGCGGTCGTTGAAATGGACTCGGGTGTTCTCAAGGTAATCAAAGCTAAAGACTCAAAAACATCGGCAATCCCCGTTGTCGGTGAGCGTGATTCGATTAAAGGTGACAGCGTGGTTACACGTGTTGTGACCGTTCGCAATGTCTCGGTTCGCGAACTTTCTCCTTTGCTTCGTCAACTGAATGACAATGCTGGCGCGGGTAACGTTGTGCACTACGACCCAGCCAATATCATCCTCATTACCGGCCGAGCGGCGGTCGTAAACCGTTTAGCTGAAATCATCAAACGTGTTGACCAAGCGGGTGATAAAGAGATTGAAGTCGTTGAGCTAAAGAATGCATCAGCGGCAGAGATGGTGCGCATTGTTGATGCTCTAAGCAAAACAACAGATGCAAAGAATACGCCTGCATTCCTTCAGCCTAAACTGGTTGCCGATGAGCGTACCAATGCGATTCTGATTTCAGGTGACCCTAAGGTTCGTAGCCGATTAAGAAAGCTTATCGAGCAGCTTGATGTCGAAATGGCGACCAAAGGTAACAACCAGGTAATCTACCTTAAATACGCAAAAGCCGAAGATCTTGTCGATGTGTTAAAGGGCGTGTCGGACAACCTACAGTCAGAGAAGCAATCATCGACTAAAGGCAGCTCGTCTCAACGCAACCAAGTGATGATCTCAGCGCACAGTGATACCAACTCTCTTGTTATTACCGCTCAGCCGGACATTATGAACGCATTGCAAGACGTGATCGCGCAACTGGATATTCGTCGTGCTCAAGTATTGATTGAGGCCCTGATTGTTGAAATGGCCGAAGGCGATGGCGTTAACCTTGGCGTGCAATGGGGTAACCTAGAAACGGGTGCCATGATTCAGTACAGCAATACTGGTGCATCGATTGGTGGTGTCATGGTCGGTCTAGAAGAAGCTAAAGATACTGAAACGACCACTGCGGTTTATGATGAGAACGGTAAGTTCGTACGAAACGAAACTACTACTGAACAAGGTGACTACTCAAGTTTGGCTTCTGCTCTTTCTGGTGTTAATGGCGCTGCGATGAGTGTGGTAATGGGCGACTGGACAGCATTGATCAGTGCGGTAGCCACCGATTCCAATTCAAACATCCTATCTTCCCCAAGCATCACAGTAATGGATAACGGCGAAGCGTCGTTCATTGTGGGTGAAGAGGTGCCGGTTTTAACCGGTTCGACGGCGGGTTCAAGTAACGACAACCCATTCCAGACGGTTGAGCGTAAAGAAGTGGGTATCAAGCTGAAAGTCGTGCCACAAATCAATGAAGGTGACTCGGTTCAGCTGCAAATCGAACAAGAAGTATCGAACGTATTGGGCGCAAATGGTGCGGTTGACGTGCGTTTTGCTAAGCGACAGCTAAATACGTCAGTGATTGTTCAAGATGGACAAATGCTGGTGTTGGGTGGTTTGATTGATGAACGCGCATTGGAAAGTGAATCTAAAGTGCCGTTCTTGGGTGATATTCCAGTACTTGGACATTTGTTCAAATCAACCAGTACTCAGGTCGAGAAAAAGAATCTAATGGTCTTCATTAAACCAACCATCATTCGTGATGGCATGACGGCAGATGGTATTACTCAGCGTAAATACAACTTCATCCGTGCTGAGCAGCTGTATAAGTCTGAGCAAGGTTTGAAACTAATGGATGACGACAATATCCCAGTATTACCCAAGTTTGGCGAAAGCATGAATCACCCGGCTGAAATCCAAGCGTTCATCGATCAAATGGAACAAGAATAATGGCTGAATTGGTAGGGGCGGCACGTACTTATCAGCGCTTGCCGTTTAGCTTTGCAAATCGCTATAAGATGGTGTTGGAATATCAGCATCCAGAGCGTGCGCCGATACTTTATTATGTTGAACCACTGAAATCAGCGGCGATCATTGAAGTCAGCCGTGTTGTGAAAAGTGGTTTCACACCACAAGCGATTACTGCAGACGAATTTGATAAAAAACTGACCGATGCTTATCAGCGTGACTCATCAGAAGCGCGTCAACTGATGGAAGATATTGGTGCTGACAACGATGATTTCTTCTCTCTGGCAGAAGAGCTTCCTCAAGATGAAGATTTACTCGAATCGGAGGACGATGCGCCTATCATCAAATTAATCAATGCGATGTTGGGTGAAGCGATCAAAGAAGGAGCTTCGGATATTCATATCGAAACCTTTGAAAAGTCACTCTGTATCCGTTTCCGGGTTGATGGTGTACTACGTGATGTTCTCGCGCCGAGTCGTAAACTGGCTCCGTTGTTGGTTTCACGTGTAAAGGTGATGGCTAAGCTGGATATTGCGGAAAAACGCGTGCCACAGGATGGTCGTATTTCTTTGCGTATCGGTGGCCGAGCGGTCGATGTTCGTGTATCAACCATGCCTTCTTCGCACGGCGAGCGTGTAGTAATGCGTCTGTTGGACAAAAACGCCACTCGTCTAGATTTGCACAGTTTAGGCATGACGGCAGAGAACCACGAAAACTTCCGCAAGCTGATTCAGCGCCCACACGGCATTATCTTGGTTACCGGTCCTACGGGGTCTGGTAAATCAACGACCTTGTACGCCGGCCTGCAAGAGCTCAATAGCAACGAGCGAAATATTCTAACCGTTGAAGATCCAATCGAATTTGATATTGATGGTATTGGCCAGACTCAAGTAAACCCTAAGGTTGATATGACCTTTGCGCGTGGTTTACGTGCCATTCTTCGTCAGGATCCCGATGTCGTCATGATTGGTGAGATCCGAGATCTGGAAACGGCAGAAATCGCGGTACAAGCCTCTTTGACAGGTCACTTAGTGATGTCGACCTTGCACACCAATACCGCCATTGGTGCGATTACCCGTCTGCGCGATATGGGGATTGAACCCTTCCTAATCTCTTCTTCACTACTTGGTGTTCTGGCTCAGCGTTTAGTTCGCACCTTGTGCCACCACTGTAAAGAACCTTATGAAGCCGATAAAGAACAGAAGAAACTGTTTGGGTTGAAGAAAAAAGAAAGCCTGACCCTTTATCATGCGAAAGGTTGTGAAGAGTGTGGTCACAAGGGCTACCGAGGCCGTACCGGTATCCATGAACTATTGATGATTGATGAATCGGTGCAAGAGTTGATTCACAGCGAAGCGGGCGAGCAAGCGATTGAGAAAGCAATTCGTGGCACAACACCAAGTATTCGAGAGGATGGCTTGAGCAAAGTTCTGAATGGGGTAACGTCCCTAGAAGAAGTGATGCGCGTGACCAAGGAAGTCTAGTATGGCGGCATTTGAATACAAAGCGCTGGATGCTAAAGGCAAGAGCAAAAAGGGTTCTATCGAAGCTGATAACGCTCGTCAGGCTCGCCAACGCTTGAAAGAACAAGGCTTGATGCCGGTTGAGATGACTGAAGCCAAGGCTAAAACTGCGAAAGGTGGTCAGCCCTCGACCAGCTTTAAGCGTGGCATTAGCACGCCTGATTTGGCTTTGATTACTCGCCAAATATCAACGCTAGTTCAATCGGGTATGCCACTCGAAGAGTGCTTAAAAGCGGTTGCCGAGCAATCGGAAAAGCCACGTATTCGAACTATGCTGTTGGCCGTTCGCTCTAAGGTAACTGAAGGCTACTCACTTGCTGACAGCCTGTCTGATTATCCCCATATTTTCGATGAACTATTCCGGGCTATGGTTGCGGCTGGTGAGAAATCGGGGCACTTAGATGCGGTATTGGAGCGATTAGCCGATTACGCTGAAAATCGCCAAAAGATGCGCTCTAAGCTGCTGCAAGCGATGATCTACCCTGTGGTGCTGGTGGTATTTGCAGTGACGATTGTTTCGTTCCTACTGGCAACCGTGGTCCCTAAGATCGTTGAGCCAATTATCCAAATGGGCCAAGAGCTGCCTCAATCGACACAATTTTTATTAGCATCGAGTGAATTTATTCAGAATTGGGGAATCCAATTACTGTTGTTGACCATTGGTGTGATTGTTTTGGTTAAGACCGCACTGAAAAAGCCAGCTGCTCGCATGAGTTGGGATCGCAAATTATTGAGCATTCCTCTGATCGGCAAAATAGCCAAAGGGATCAATACCTCTCGCTTTGCACGCACACTCTCTATCTGTACTTCGAGTGCGATTCCAATCCTTGAAGGAATGAAGGTCGCGGTTGACGTGATGTCGAATCACCATGTTAAACAACAAGTATTACAGGCATCGGATAGTGTTAGAGAAGGGGCTAGCCTACGTAAAGCGCTCGACCAAACTAAGCTATTCCCTCCTATGATGTTGCATATGATCGCCAGTGGTGAGCAGAGTGGCCAATTGGAACAGATGTTGACCAGAGCAGCAGACACCCAAGATCAAAACTTTGAGTCGACAGTCAATATCGCCTTAGGCATTTTTACCCCGGCTCTTATCGCTTTGATGGCAGGCTTAGTGCTGTTCATTGTGATGGCGACTCTGATGCCGATGCTTGAAATGAATAATTTAATGAGCGGTTAACAACAATCGACTCATAGTACAGAACGTTAGTTTTTGGATGATCGAGATGAAGGCGATCACTCCCTTCAACTCGCTGTCTTTAATTTGGAGAAAATAATGAAAACTAAAATGAAGAAACAGTCAGGCTTTACCTTATTAGAAGTGATGGTTGTTGTGGTTATCCTTGGTATTTTGGCGAGCTTTGTTGTCCCTAACTTACTGGGTAACAAAGAGAAGGCTGACCAACAGAAAGCCATCACGGACATTGTAGCGCTAGAAAACGCGCTGGATATGTACAAACTGGATAACAGCGTTTACCCAACAACGGATCAAGGGCTTGATGCACTGGTTTCTAAGCCAACAAGTAGCCCTGAGCCTCGTAATTACCGCGATGGTGGTTACATCAAACGTCTGCCGAACGACCCATGGGGTAACGAGTACCAATACCTAAGCCCAGGTGATAACGGCACTATCGATATCTTTACTCTAGGTGTTGATGGCCAAGAAGGTGGTGAAGGTATTGCTGCCGATGTTGGTAACTGGAACATACAAGACTTTCAATAAGCTTCGGCTTATTGTTGCTTGATAAGTTCCTGTTGGTTGATAAGTTATTGGGATTGATGCCGTTATTTGATGGTAGGACGCAAACAGATGGAGTCTAAAGGTGAAAACTAAGCAAACACAGCCAGGTTTCACCTTAATTGAGATTCTTTTGGTGTTGGTATTATTATCATTAACGGCGGTTGCGGTGATCGCGACCATTCCTACCAATAGTAAAGATGTCGCCAAAAAATACGCTCAAAGTTTTTATCAGCGAGTTCTATTGCTCAATGAAGAGGCTATCTTGAGTGGATTGGACTTTGGCGTTCGTGTTGATGAAAAGAAATCGACCTATGTACTGATGGCGCTAAAGTCAGAAGGGTGGCAGGAGGTCGAATTCGAAAAGCTCCCCTCTTCAACGGAATTGCCGGAAGAACTCGCATTGTCACTGACTCTAGGCGGTGGCGTATGGGAAGACGATGATCGGTTGTTCAATCCAGGAAGCTTGTTTGATGAAGATATGTTTGCTGATCTTGAAGAGGGAAAGAAACCGAAACCACCACAGATCTACATCTTGTCGAGTGCTGAAATGACGCCATTTGTGTTGTCGTTTTATCCAAATACCGGAGACACCATACAAGATGGTTGGCGTATTCGAGTATTGGACAACGGTGTCATTCGATTGCTAGAACCGGGGGAAGAAGATGAAGAGGAATAACCATTCTCCTTATCGTTCTCGAGGTATGACGCTGCTTGAGGTGTTGGTTGCGCTCGCTATCTTTGCGACCGCGGCGATCAGTGTGATTCGTGCTGTCACTCAGCACATCAATACCCTCAGTTACCTAGAAGAAAAAACCTTTGCTGCTATGGTCGTTGATAATCAAATGGCTTTGGTGATGTTGCACCCTGACAAGCTAAAAAAAGTGCAGGGTACACAAGAGTTGGCTGGAAGAGAGTGGTTCTGGAAAGTGACGCCAATTGATACCAGTGATGATTTATTAAAGGCGTTTGATGTGAGTGTGGCAACCAGTAAACAAGCTTCTCCAGTGGTCACGGTGCGCAGCTATGTGGTCAACTAGGGGCATGTGGTTAACTAGGAGCCTGTGGTTAACTAAAAGCATCGGGTTAACTAAAAGCATCGGGCTAATTAAAAGCGTGTCGTTAACTCACAACCGCTCATCAAGTAATAGCAGCTTGGCAAATAAACCTATGCCACGCCAACAAAGTTTATCTTCAAAAGGGAGAGGCTTTACCTTAATTGAAGTGTTGGTCTCGATCGCTATCTTTGCCACGTTGAGCATGGCGGCTTATCAGGTCGTGAATCAGGTGCAGCGAAGCAACGAACTCTCAATCGAACGCAGTGCTCGTTTGAATCAACTGCAACGTAGCTTAGTCATTTTAGATAATGATTTTCGTCAGATGGCGGTGCGAAAATTTCGTACCAATGGTGAAGAAGCATCATCTAAGCTGATATTAATGAAAGAGTATTTATTGGACTCCGACGGTGTTGGCATCATATTTACTCGCCTGGGTTGGCACAACCCACAGCAGCAGTTTCCTCGTGGAGAAGTCACGAAGGTTGGTTACCGCATCAAAGAAGAAACACTTGAGCGTGTCTGGTGGCGATACCCCGATACCCCAGCAGGCCAAGAGGGTGTGATTACTCCGCTGCTTGATGATGTCGAAGGCTTTGAAATCGAGTTTTATGATGGGAGTCGCTGGGGCAAAGAGTGGCAAACCGATAAATCCTTGCCGAAAGCGGTGAGACTCAAGCTGACGTTGAAAGACTACGATGAGATAGAGCGAGTTTACCTCACGCCAAGTGGTACTTTAGATCAGGTCAATGACGCGAGTGACTCTTCAAATAGTGAGGGGAACAATGGCTAATCGCACCCATGATCTTGCTAAGATACATTCTGCAATGGGACGAAAACAAAATGGTGTAGCACTGATCATCATTCTGATGCTTTTGGCTATCATGGCCACCATTGCGGGCAGCATGTCGGAGCGTTTGTTTACACAATTCAAACGTGTTGGTAATCAGTTAAATTACCAACAGGCCTATTGGTATAGCATTGGTGTGGAAGCACTAGTACAAGACGGGATTAGTCAAAGCTATAAAGACAGTGATACCGTGAATCTAAGTCAGCCATGGGCATTAGAAGAACAGGTATACCCATTGGATTATGGACAAGTATCGGGTCGCATTGTCGATGCCCAAGCGTGTTTTAACCTCAATGCTTTGGCTGGGGTAACGGCGACTTCAAGCAATCAAACACCCTATTTAGTGACGGTTTGGCAAACCTTGTTGGAAAACCAAGATATTGAACCTTATCAGGCTGAGGTGATCGCAAACTCAAGCTGGGAGTTTGTTGATGCAGATACCAGAACCACTTCTACGGTAGGCGTAGAGGACAGTACTTATGAGGCGATGAAGCCATCTTATTTGGCGGCTAATGGCTTAATGGCCGATGAATCCGAGTTACGAGCGGTTTATCAGGTTACTGGTGAGGTGATGAATAAGATTCGTCCCTTTGTTTGCGCTTTACCAACCGATGATTTCCGCTTGAATGTAAACACACTCACGGAAAAGCAAGCGCCTTTATTGGAAGCGATGTTTGCTCCTAGCTTAAGTGAGTCGGATGCAAAGCAACTGCTAGACAAACGTCCATTTGATGGCTGGAATACGGTGGATGCTTTTATGGCAGAGCCTGCCATTGTTGGTGTGAGTGCTGAAGTCAGCAAGAAAGCGAAAGGATATTTAACTGTAGATAGCGCCTATTTTGAGCTAGATGCAGAGGTATTAGTTGAGCAGTCACGTGTACGTATACGAACGCTTTTCTATAGTAGTAATCGAGAAACAGTGACGGTAGTACGCCGTCGTTTTGGAGGAATCAGTGAGCGAGTTTCTGACCGTTCGACTGAGTAGCGAACCACAAAGCCCTGTGCAGTGGTTAGTTTGGTCGACAAGCCAACAAGAAGTGATAGCAAGCGGTGAACTGTCTAGCTGGGAACAGCTTGATGAGTTAACGCCTTACGCTGAAAAGCGCAGCTGTATCGCTTTATTACCGGGAAGCGAATGCTTGATAAAGCGCGTTGAAATCCCGAAAGGTGCAGCTCGCCAGTTCGATTCTATGCTGCCGTTTTTGTTAGAAGACGAAGTGGCGCAAGATATCGAAGATTTACATTTAACCATTCTACATAAAGACGCCACCCATGCCACAGTATGCGGTGTCGAACGCAAATGGTTGAAACAAGCTTTAGATAAGTTTCGCGAAGCCGGTATTGTTTTTCGTAAAGTGCTGCCGGATGCGTTAGCGGTACCTTTGGAAGAGCAGGGCATCAGTGCGTTGCAGATTGATCAATATTGGCTTTTACGCCAAGGTAGCTATCAAGCGGTATCGATCAGCGAAGCCTGGCTCCCGATGTTCTTGCAGAGTGACTGGGTTGTCGTTGATGACGAAGAGCAGCCAGCGACTATCTTTAGTTACACCTCGATGCCGAGCGACGACGTTCAGCAACAAAGTGGTGTGAAGTGGCAAGCGAAGCCTGCGGAATTGGTAATGGCTCTATTGAGCCAACAAGCGATCATGAGCAGTGTGAATTTACTGACTGGCACCTTTAAAACCAAATCTTCCTTCAGTAAATATTGGCGCGTATGGCAAAAAGTAGCGATTGCTGCTTGTTTGCTGGTGGCCGTGATTGTGACTCAACAAGTGTTGAAGGTTCAGCAATACGAAGCGCAAGCACAAGCTTACCGCATGGAGAGTGAGCGTATCTTTAGATCCGTACTACCTGGCAAGCAACGCATTCCGACCGTGAGCTACCTTAAGCGTCAGATGAGCGACGAAGCTAAGAAATATGGTGGCTCAGGTACTAACGATTCCTTGTTAGGGTGGTTAGCTTTATTGCCAGAAACGCTAGGTCAAGTGAAGTCAATCGAAGTTGAAAGCGTTCGCTACGATGGTAACCGTTCTGAAATTCGACTACAGGCTAAAAGTTCGAACTTCCAACATTTTGAGACCGCTAGAATGAAGCTCGACGAGAAGTTTGCTGTGGAACAAGGGCCATTAAATCGTAATGGCGATGCCGTATTTGGCAGCTTTACTCTTAAACCACGACAGTAACCGCGCAAGGAGATCAGTGATGAGAAATATGATTGAACCACTCCAAGCGTGGTGGACCTCAATAAGTCAAAGAGAGCAACGGCTGGTCATTGGTTGTTCAATTTTATTGGTGGTGGGTGTCGTTTATTGGGGATTAATACAGCCACTTAGTCAGCGAGCTGAATTGGCGCAAAGTCGTATTCAAAGTGAGAAACAACTCTTAGCTTGGGTAACCAATAAAGCCAATGAAGTTGTTGAGTTACGAGGCAGTGCAGGCATTAGTGCTAGTCAGCCTTTGAACCAATCTGTGCCCGCTTCTATGCGTCGTTTTAAGATTGAGTTGATTCGAGTGCAACCGCGTGGCGAGATGCTGCAAGTGTGGGTAAAACCAGTGCCTTTTAATAAGTTCGTTGACTGGCTGACATACCTGAAAGAAAAACAGGGTGTTGAGGTTGAGTTTATGGATATTGATCGCTCTGATAACCCTGGGGTTATTGACGTCAACCGACTACAGTTTAAACGAGGTTAATGTGAAACGCGGTTTATCTCTTAAATATGGCCTGCTATTCAGTGGCACCTTTATTGTCTTTTTCTCTGTCAGCTTGTTGCTGCACTTACCGGCATCTTTTGCTCTTAAGCATGCACCTGCTGTACGCGGTCTGAGCATCGAAGGTGTTGAAGGTACAGTTTGGCAGGGTCGCGCCAACAATATTGTGTGGCAGCGAGTCAATTACGGAGCAGTTCAGTGGGATTTCCAGTTCTCTAAATTATTCCAAGCTAAAGCGGAGCTAGCCGTTCGTTTTGGCCGTAACAGCGACATGAACTTGTCAGGTAAAGGGCATATTGGGTATAGCATGAGTGGTGCATATGCGGAAAACTTAGTGGCTTCAATGCCTGCTATGAACGTGATGAAATATGCCCCAACCATCCCAGTGCCTGTTTCGATTGGTGGACAAGTTGAATTGACGATCAAGCACGCGGCTCATGCTCTGCCTTGGTGTCAATCGGGCGAAGGCACAGTAGCGTGGTCTGGTGCGGCAGTGGATTCCCCTGTTGGTTCGTTAGACCTAGGCCCTGTGATAGCGGATATTACCTGTCAAGATAGCGCTATTTCAGCCAAGGGACTACAGAGTAGCCCACAAGTGGACAGCGAGTTTTCAGCGAGCGTAACGCCGAATCAAAGCTACACCTCATCGGCATGGTTTAAACCGGGAGCTGAGTTCCCGCCTACGATGCAGAGCCAGCTTAAATGGTTAGGTAACCCTGATAACCAAGGGAAATACCAATTTACCTACCAAGGTCGTTTTTAGCCCGGTATCTACTTCTGAACTAGCATCCGTTGGTTATCAAACAATGAGATATAAAAAATGGGCACCTCACTGAGGTGCCCATTTTATTTGAATATCAGATGGTCATGACACGACGCGATTTAGTCTTTACCTTGTAAGATCTCGGGCCATGGTAAGTCTGCATCACCAAGCACGATGAAGTTCGGGTTCTCAAGTGTCTCTCTTTCATTGTAAGAAAGCGGCTCTAACTGTGTACTCAAAATACGACCGCCAGCCTCTTCAACAATGCATTGTGTCCCTGCGGTATCCCACTCGCCCGTTGGTCCAAGTCTGAGATAACAGTCCACCGCCCCTTCAGCGACTAAGCAGGCTTTAAGCGCGGCTGAACCTAGCGGAACCAAATCATAATTCCAAGCAGAGTTCATACGGCTAGTGATGCGATTGATATCTTGGCGGCGACTGATTGCCATTGCGATGGATTGGTTTGGCAGTTCATGACGATGTGTCTTGATTTTAACGCTGTCGTTAAGGTCTGGGATCTTCCAAGCCCCTTTGCCACTGTAAGCGTAATAACTCACACCGGAAACAGGAGCATATACGACCCCCATGACGGGTTTATTATGCTCAATTAGGGCGATGATTGTCGCGAAATCGCCACTTCTTGCGATGAATTCCTGAGTTCCATCTAGTGGATCAACCAACCAGTAGCGATCCCATTGAGAACGTTGCTCTAGGCTGATGTCTGCAGCTTCTTCAGATAACACGGGAATATCAGGGGTGAGTTCACTGAGTTTTTTCGAGATCAGTTTATGCGCTGCAAGGTCGGCACTGGTGACCGGTGTGTCATCGCTTTTGGTGAACTCTTCGTAATTTTTCTTCTCGTATATCTCTAAGATGAGCTGTCCAGCAGAACGAGCAATCTCAATGACAGAGGGAAGGAGGTGAGAAAAATCTTTTGTTATTGGCATAAATGTTCTCTTACTCTTCGATCGAGCTTGTTTGGTCTTCGAGTGCGATCGTTTGTTCTAATTGTTATTTAAGACTCGAAGGGCTAATAGTAGGGCAGTAATAGATCGAGCCTCGCAGAAGTCGAGGTGTGTTAGCAGCTCTTCGGCTTGCGAGAGCGGCCATCGCACGACATCTAGTGGCTCTGGTTCATCCCCTTCGAGTTTCTCTGGGTATAGTTCTTCTGCAATGAATAGTGTCATTTTGCTAGAGAAATAAGAGGGCGCGAGGATAACCTCTTTGAGTGGAGTGAGTCTGTTGGCACCATAGCCGATCTCTTCTTTCAGCTCTCGAACAGCAGCGTCAGCAGGTTGTTCACCAGCATCAATGAGTCCTTTAGGGAAGCCAAGTTCATAGCGTTCGGTCCCTGCTGCGTATTCACGCACTAACAGAATATCGCCGTGTTCAGTAATTGGAACCATCATTACTGCATTGCGGCCACTGGGCTTCATGCGTTCGTACGTACGCTCTTCACCGTTTGAAAAGCGTAAATCGAGCGACTCTATAGAGAACAGTTTTGACTGAGCGACAGTTTGCTGAGCCAATATTTCCGGCTTGGTCCTTTTTGTCATGCGCCCACTCCTTAACTCATTGGATTTTTCTTAGAAAGTCATTCTAATATAGGGGAAATGACGCTGAGTTCCTAGAGGCGAGTTTTCATATCCTAGAATTATTGAACAGGAACCGATTGCGATCACTGCTATTGTTTAAATCAAAGTGGAATCGGGCTTCTACGGCTCAGTGAGTTGATTGGAAAGTGGTATTTTGAATGGCAACAGACAGGCGTTCTCTACCTTTAAAAAACAAAAAAGGTTGATGCTAGTGCATCAACCTTTTTATTCGTTACTAACGCTAATCAGTGATTAGTAGTAAGAGTGCTCACCACGATCGTGTTCTGTTGCGTCACGAACCGCCGTTAGTTCACCTTCAAATTGTTGAAGAAGTTCTTTCTCGATGCCTTCTTTTAGGGTTACATCAACCATAGAACAACCGTTACAACCGCCACCGAATGCAACAATAGCCGCACCGTCTTCAGTGATTTCTACCAAGCTAACGTGACCACCGTGACCAGCCAGTTGCGGGTTAACTTGTGTTTGAATTGCGTATTCAACACGCTCGGTAAGAGACGCATCATCTGATACTTTACGCATTTTCGCGTTTGGCGCTTTAAGCGTTAGTTGAGAGCCCATTTTGTCTGTTACGAAGTCAATCTCAGCTTCGTCTAGGAATGGTAGGCTTAGCTCATCTACGTACGCAGAGAAAGCGTCGAAAGACAGTTTAGTGTCAGACGCTTCGATAGCATCTGTTGGGCAGTAAGAAACACCACACTCAGCGTTTTGTGTGCCTGGGTTTACCACGAACACACGAATGTTTGTACCTTCAGGCTGCTGTGACAGCAGATTGGCAAAGTGAGTTTGAGCTGTTTCTGTAATAGTAATATTTGACACGACGAATACCTGAGTAGATTTGTAGGTTATTAGCGCCATTCTACCCCTGTCAGATTTGTAATTCAGCCCTTTTTTGTTGGATTGCTGTACAAGTAGCGATCCACAGCTTTTATCCAGAGGGCTCAGGAGTGCGGCAGATGCAGTAAATATCAATCCTTTTAACGCCCACTTCAAGTAGTAATTGGCATAATTGATACACAGTACTGCCTGTGGTTACAACATCATCAATTATCGCGATGTGAGAATAATTGTTCGTTGAAAAATTCATATTGCGCAGCGTGAAAGCGTTTTTTAGATTGATCTGCCTTGCGGATTTGGTTAGTCCTTGCTGCGAAACCGTCGAACGAGATCGACGAAATAAAACTGCACTTTTAACGTTCAGTTTCTGGGCTGTGTAATGGGCTAATAACTGGCTCTGATTAAAGCCCCTATGAATATACCGCCCCCAATGTAGAGGCACACTAGTGATCAATGGCGCTGGGTGCTGAATACGTGGCGCTAACAATTTTGATAGATCGCGAGCGAACCAGAACTTATCGGCGTATTTCATCTGTTGGATATAGTGTGCTGTTGGAAAGACGTAGTCACCCACACAATAGAGACGATGCCAAGGTGGTGGATTCGATAGACATTGACCACATTGCTCGACGCTAGTTAAGGTTTTCAAGCCACATTGCTGGCAGCGTGGCTGTTGGCAAAAGAGATCGAGGCAAGTTTGGCACCATCGAGGATGAGTATCGCTGAGGAGCTTTTCTAGCTTGCACAAATGGCATTGTGATGTGACCAGATGCGGTGTGTGTTTTTGTAGCCAATCGGATAACATAGCTTGTGATGCTTTTGGGTTATGGTGTTCCTTTTACTCACCATAGTGAAAAGTGCAGGTTATTGCTGATGGAAAAAGTAGGGAATATTGAGAATGAGTGACGCGTTGTATTGGCATGTATCCGGGCAAGGAACGGATTTGGTCTTGGTTCACGGTTGGGGAATGAATGGGGCGGTATGGCAGCAAACCGTAGATGCTTTAGAGGCTAATTTCCGAGTTCACGTTGTGGATCTGCCAGGGTATGGACACAGCGCGCATTGCCATGCTCAAAACCTTGAAGAAATTGCTCACCAATTGATGGTCGACGCACCGAAACAAGCGATTTGGGTTGGTTGGTCGCTCGGTGGTTTGGTCGCGACACATATGGCTTTGCATCACTCTGATTACGTAAGCAAACTAGTGACGGTTGCGAGTTCTCCTAAATTTGCTGCTGCAAAAGAACCAGTACTATGGCGAGGTATTCAACCCAACGTATTAACGGCGTTTACCGAGCAGTTAGTTGAAGACTTTCAAACTACTATCGAACGCTTTATGGCATTGCAAGCCATGGGGAGCCCTTCTGCAAGGCAAGATGTAAAACAGCTCAAGCAAGCGGTGTTGTCCCGTCCACTACCTAACCCTAAGTCGTTGTTAGCTGGTTTGAAAATGTTGTCGGATGTGGATCTCCGTGACCAGTTACCTGAGATTTCAGTGCCTATGTTGCGCTTATACGGTCGATTAGATGGATTGGTGCCAATCAAGGTCGCCAAAGACCTGGGCACAGCCTTGCCTCATACCGAGCAATACATCTTTACTCAGTCTTCGCATGCACCATTTATGACAGAAGCGGATGCCTTTTGTAGTGAACTGGTCAGCTTCGCTCAAAAATAACTGCTAAATTAATAAATAACTTGGTCGATATATAGACTACCCCTAGAGTAGTTCATATGAATTAGGCCAATGTGGTTGTATTCGCGGTATGGATTTGAACTAGAGGGGCTATGTTTGTGAGCGTTGAGTTGTTGAAGATGATGCTCGCGGCAAACTAGCAATAGCGATGGGCGATTCTTGAGGAGAGTTCGCGATGATTGTGTCACCTGCAACTGCAGTGAGTGTGCCACTAATTGCCCCATCCGTTAATGTGCAAACAGAGCAAGTTGCGCGTGATAATAGAGTTCGAGTACCCGTCGCTCCCGCAGTAGCATTGGCCAAAACCAATGCAGAACGAAAGGTAAAACCGGACGATAAGCGAAGGCAGCAGTCGGCTTGGGATCCTTCAGACCATCCAGGTTATGACATGGAAAACGAGTCAGAGGCCAATTCGATTAGCCATGAAGAACCTCAAGATCCTTTTGAGCGGTTATTCAGCCTATTGGCACTGAGAACATACAGTGCAGACCAAGGCAAAGGCTATACCATGCGTTTCCGCCTGCCAAAGCATGTTTTAGGTGCGGCGATTCAGGAGGGACAGATGGAGAAACGACGTAAGGTCATAAAATATCATTATGGTCATGCTGTTGCGCCTCATGCTCCATCGGAAGTGTTGGTTGTATTGTGATTATACTCTTCATACTTGTTGCCTCGCAGCAACTCCAATTATTTTGAGTATAAAATACGTAGAATACAGTTCAGCTTTGATGTCTTTTTTGAACACATAATAAAAAACCTGCATACCCTTAGGGGTGCAGGTTTTCTGTTTTAGCACGTCAGTTTTGTTGAAGATGAAAACTGACTTGTTAGTCGCTGGCTATTCGCTTTAGCGCAACTTATTTCTTCGCTTTAGCAAAGGCAGCAGCGAAAGCACCGCCCATCGCAGCGTTTTGTTGCGGTTCCTCACGACGACGCTGTCCACCTTGTGAATTTTGATTCGGGCGGTTTTGCGTGCGAGGTGTACTTGAACGTTGAGCTCTATTGTCTTGGCCTGGTTCATCTTTCATACGCATGCTTAGCGCAATACGCTTACGCTGAACATCCACTTCCATCACCTTCACCTTGACGATGTCACCGGCTTTAACCACTTCTCGTGGGTCAGAGACAAAGCGATCGGTGAGCGCAGATATATGCACTAAGCCATCTTGGTGAACGCCAATATCAACGAAGGCACCAAAGTTGGCCACGTTTGAAACCACACCTTCTAGAATCATGCCTGGCTCTAGATCTGAAACACTATTTACGCCATCAGCGAAGGTTGCTGTTTTGAACTCAGGGCGAGGGTCGCGTCCCGGTTT
Organism: Vibrio sp. 5S239; assembly: GCF_041439575.1. NCBI lineage: Bacteria > Pseudomonadati > Pseudomonadota > Gammaproteobacteria > Vibrionales > Vibrionaceae > Vibrio > Vibrio sp. 5S239. The sequence continues at coordinate 91,274 of NZ_JBGOOM010000006.1, forward strand.
ATCCAACTCTTTAATGATGTCGGTTACGGTTGGTACACCAAAGCTTTCGTTGGTGTAATCAATCGCATGTAAACCTCGTAGGAAATCTGTATTGCCCACCAGAGACTTGATGTCTTTGTGGTTTTTCTCAGCGATTGTTTTCACCACTGGATAAGCTTCTGGGTGAACCGATGAAGCATCCAGCGGGTTCTTGCCATCCATGATACGTAAGAAGCCGGCACACTGTTCAAAGGCTTTAGGACCTAAACGAGCCACTTTCTTCAATGTAGTGCGCGCTTCAAAACGACCATTCTCATCACGGAAGTCCACGATGTTCTGTGCGATGGTGTTAGAAAGGCCGGCAACGCGAGTCAGCAGCGCAGCAGACGCGGTATTCACATCAACACCTACGGCGTTTACACAGTCTTCGACAATCGCATCTAGGCGTTTAGCGAGCATGGTTTGGCTAACGTCATGCTGGTATTGGCCCACACCGATCGATTTAGGGTCAATCTTCACCAGCTCTGCCAGTGGATCTTGTAGACGACGAGCAATAGACACCGCGCCACGAATCGATACATCCATGTTCGGGAATTCTTTTGCTGCTAACTCAGACGCTGAGTACACCGATGCACCCGCTTCGCTAACAATGATTTTTTGCGCTTTTAGGTTGCCGCGTTTAATCACATCAGCCACAAAACTGTCGGTTTCGCGTGAAGCGGTACCATTACCAATCGCAACTAGGTCAACATTGAATTGACGAATCATCTGCTCAACAACGTGTGCGGATTTGTCGTATTGCTTTTGTGGCGGGTGAGGGTAAATGGTTTCTGTCGCCAGAACTTTACCAGTTGAATCCACCACCGCGATTTTCGAACCAGTACGTAAACCCGGATCTAAGCCTAAAGTTGCACGAGGGCCAGCCGGCGCTGCCATCAGCAAGTCTTTAAGGTTAGTTGCGAACACTTCAATCGCTTCGATCTCTGCACGCTCTTTCATCGCGCCCATCAATTCAGTTTCCATGTGCATAGACACCTTGATGCGCCATGCCCAGCTGATCACTTGCTTACGCCATGCATCCGCAGGTGCGCTGCTTAGGGTAATGCCGTAGTGATCAGAAATGATGTTCTCGCAGTATGAACCACGAACACCTTCTTCTTGCTCTGGGTCTGCATTCATCGCCAGCGTTAGGAAGCCTTCATTGCGGCCACGTAACATCGCAAGCGCACGGTGAGATGGCACTTTGCTGAGCTTTTCGTTGTGTTCGAAGTAGTCTTTGAACTTCTCGCCTTCTTGTTCTTTGCCTGCCACAACACGCGCCACTAGCTCCGAGTTGCGTGTGAGGTGTTGGCGAATCTTCTCAAGTAGGTTGGCGTCTTCAGCAATGCGCTCCATGATGATCGCACGTGCGCCATCGAGTGCCGCTTTGGTATCGGCAATACCTTTATCGCTGCTGATGAAGTTAGCAGCTTCCGTTTCAGGATCGTGTTGTGGTTCATTCCAAAGTGTATCGGCAAGAGGCTCTAAGCCTGCTTCGATTGCGATCTGGCCTTTGGTGCGGCGCTTTGGTTTGTACGGTAGGTACAGATCTTCTAGGCGCGTCTTGCTGTCGGCTTGAGTGATATCACGCTCTAACTCTGGCGTGAGTTTACCTTGGTCTTGAATCGACTTAAGAATCGTTTGGCGACGATCATCAAGTTCACGAAGGTATGAAAGGCGACTATCAAGGTTACGTAGTTGGGTATCGTCTAAGCCTCCCGTCACTTCTTTACGGTAGCGGGCAATAAAGGGAACGGTGTTACCGTCGTCAATTAGGTTTACTGCGGCAGTGACTTGCTCAGAACGGACATTCAGTTCTTCAGCGATCAGTCGACAGATAGCTTGGCTCATCCGATGAATCTCTAGTTTGATGTTGATGGCCCTATTCTACGGAGTAAAGTAGCGCAAGCAAGCGGTGATATGTCAATGATGTGTAAGCATGAAGCGATATGTGAAGCGGAAAAAATCCGCCTCTCTCGGCCTGTTAAAAATTGGGTTTCAATGGGTGGCTAGCGGCAATCGGTAAGGCTTAAAACCTATCCGCCCGATACGGAGCAACATCAAACTCAGGCTCTGTTTTACGCAACAAGCTAATCACCAACTCCGCGCTAATAGCGGCTTGAGTCAATCCTAAGTGGTGATGGCCAAAAGCAAATAATAATTGTGGATGATGTGGGTGTCGATCTATCACCGGCAGTGAATCGGCAATCGTGGGCCTATGTCCCATCCATTCACTCTCTGGCAACGCCGAATTGTTCAATAACGGCAGCAGTTGCCTGCTGTGATGACGTAGCACATTAAACCTGTGAGTAAACGCTGGTAAACGCAAGCCTCCTATTTCTGTTATCCCCACGACCCTTAACCCCGACGCCAATGGGCTCATAACAAATTTACGCTCTGCTGAGCCAATCGGATGTTTGAGTGGCTTAGATTTCAAATCCGTTGTATCTATCGTCAAGTGATACCCACGCTCAGCTTCGAGTGGAACGGAAATGCCCACTTGTTTTAGTAATGGTTTCCCCCACGCTCCCGTGCAAAGTATCGCATGCTCAAACACGTGCAAATCCGTGGTGACCACTCTAACGGAATTACCTTGTGGGTGAATTTTGTCTACTTCAGCTTGTTCAAAGCATCCCCCGCGGGCCTGAAAAACCGCAAATAAATGTTTTGACAAGAGGTAAGGGTCTTTAACTCGGCAAGCATTGGGAAAAAATAGAGCATGACTGACCGTCTCAGCCAGCCCCGGTTCTTTTTCCCTCAGTTGTGCTCCTTGCAATAAGACACTTTCTACTTCCCACTGTGCAAGGTAAGCAGCATGCGCTTTTGCCTCTTCTAATTTGCTTGCTGATTCCCATACCAATAAATAACCTGACGGTACGAGATGTTCTTGGGCTCCAATATCGGCTAAGCAGCGTTGCCAAGCGGGAACGGCGGCTTGATTGAGTTGATAGAGCGCTTTTCGGCTTGCCTCAACTTTTGAAGAAGAGGCTGATCGCACAAAGCGTGCTAACCAAGGGATCGCCTTGGGTAGATACTGCCACGGTAGTGCCAGCGGACCTTTTGGGTCTATCCACATTTTTGGCGCAGAAGACAATGTCTTTTTCGTTGCTAAAGGATCCATCAATTCTGTGGCTAAGTAACCCGCATTGCCAAACGAAGCCCCTTTACCCGGCAGTCCCTTATCAAACAGTGTGACTTGATAGCCATGGCGCTGCGCTTCTAGGGCTGTACAAAGGCCAACGACTCCAGCACCAATTACTGCAACAGTGGACTGAACGTCATTCGGTGTGTGTATAGCGGATTGTGTCATGTTTTACCTACTGGCTTAGCGAAAGAATCGTGTGTTATATGGATTAGTGGGGGCTGCCACTGGTGGCTGAAACCACCTCATTATTGGTAGCTTCGTCTTTCTCGGTGCGCTTTGAGAACCACCCTGTTTGAGCGTAAATAATGCCGATAGTGGGTGACAACCAACAAGCAAATGCTAATGGTGCGTATAGCAAGGCACTGTAATCACCTGGAGTGACAACCAGCCCTAATGTTCCCATCACAAATGCGCCACCCGCATTCCAAGGGATCAAGGGCGAGACTAATGTGCCTCCTTCTTCAATCGCTCTGGATAGATTTAGTCTGCTATAACCGAGTTTGTCGTATTGCGGTCCAAACATACGGCCAGGTAACGCGATAGAGAGATACACATCACCCGATACGGCGTTGGTCGCTACCGAAGTGAGGATGGCATTGGTTTGTAACCCTCTGAAACCTCGGGTGGACTTCATTATTGCATTGACGACAGACTCCAAACATCCGGTACGCTCCAGCGCGCCACCAAATGCCAGCGCAAACATCATTAAGGTAATCACCCAGGTCATGGATGTGACGCCACCACGATTCAGCAAATTATCCAGCGCTGCAGACCCTGTCTCTATTTTGTATCCACTGTGGGCAAATGTCAGAATGTCATTCAGGTTGTAATCATAATTATGCACTGCCACACCGGCGCCGAAAACAAAACCTGTAAACAGGGCAGGGATCGGCGCTATTTTGTAAAAAGCGAGCACCATCACCACCAAAAGTGGCAGCACAGGAAGAAAACCAAGAGAGAAATGACTCTCCAAACCCGATTGAATAGCGGTGATTTCTTGTAGCTGCTGAGCGCCTGATGTCGTATCGCTCATCACCACACCACCAAGAATGGAGTACAGCGTTAAAGCGATTAGCATGGCTGGAACGGTGGTCGGCATCATGTTGCGAATATGAGCGAACACATTCGTTTCAGTCACAGCGGCAGCAAGGTTGGTCGTATCAGACAACGGTGAGATTTTATCGCCAAAAAAAGCACCAGATACAACGGCTCCCGCCGTCCAGTAGGCTGGGATACCAAAAGCAAAACCAATACCCACTAAGGCAAGACCCACCGTACCGACAGTGGTCCAACTCGAACCAATAGAAAGGGAAACGACAGAGCACAATAACATTGTGGCAGCAAGAAACCATTCAGGTTCGATTAACACTAAACCGTAATAGATCAGCGTCGGTACCGTACCACTGGCAATCCAAGTGCTGACTAGCATACCCACAACAATAAGGGTTGCAATTGAAGGCATCGCCACGTGTAAAACACGAAATGCACCGGACTCTATGTCTTGCCAACGAAGCCCTTGATACCAACCAACCAGCGCGGTAATGGCGAAGCCAATGGCCAGCGCAATATGTGGGGTGAAGTCGTCATAATAAAAAATTTGTGTCGCTAACAGCGCAATGGTGAGAATAATCGGTACGATCGCCAAGCCTAGTGGTGGTGGCGCCGTATAATCTGAATTCTTTTTAGTCATAGGTATTTTTCCAAATAAAGTCACGAGAATCACACCAAGCAAGGTGCGCCGCGTATGGAAATCCTGCTAGTGTATAAACAGGCCGACAGCAAAATAAAAGGCCAAGTACACGTCGGCCTTATTACTATTTAAACGCTCTGTACTGACTGGTAAGCCAGAATCGCGCCAGCAAGATCTTCACGAGAATCACCGACCGATTTGAAAAGAGTGATTGCGGCTTCAGGATCGTCAAGGCCTGCACGCCCTGCATGTTGACCGCTACACAAGGTTGAGAAATCGGCTAAGATACTCTCTTCGGTAATCGCGCCATCACGGATAGGCATGATTAACTCACCCGTCTCAACCAGTGCTGCTGCTTTCACATCCACAAAAACATTGGCTCGTTTTAGCGCTTCATTGTTGGTTTCACGCATCGTAGGGGTAAAGCTTCCTACTAAGTCTAAATGCGCACCGGGTTTAAGCCACTCACCTTTAATGATTGGGGCCGTTGAAAGCGTTGCACAACTAATCAGATCTGCGTCTCTTGCTACCGCTTCCAGTTGATCATTTGGGCAGGCAACAGCGTCCACTCCCTCATCGCGTAACTCTGTTGCTAATTGCTCAGCAGCGGACTGGTTAATATCCCACACATGAACGGTCTTGATTGGACGTACACTCATATGGGCTGGGACTAAGCGTCGTGCCACTCTTCCAGCTCCAACCATCAGCATTTTGCTCGCCGTTTCACGTGATAGATAATGAGAAGCTAATGCTGAAGCGGCCGCGGTTCTGCGTGCCGTTAGTTCGTTCCCATCAATCTGAGCTAACATTTTTCCAGTTTTACCACAGCTAAGTAGATAATGGCTGCTGAGCCCTGGTTGATTACGAGCAGAGTTGCCCGGAAATACATTGACCTGTTTCACTCCCAAATACTCACCTTCAATCCATGCCGGCATTAATAGCAAAGTCGCGCTAGGATCTTGCGGTACATTCATGGTGTGGTGATGACGAATCGGTGCCGTTACATCGCGAGTGAAAATATCCTTTAGCGCGTCGACTAAAGGTAGCCACGGTAGTGCGTTGTGAACCTGTTGTTGGTTAAGTTGCATGTCATTCTTCCTTCCCTGTTAATATATTGTTATGTTATCTGTTAAAAGAGATGAACATTTGCCTGAGACTCTGTGGTATTTAACTCAGACTCCGAAAGTGAAAGATTTTGGGGAAGGAAGTACTACAGTGGGAAAACTAAGCACGCAGATAAACGTAGGAAAGACACGGTGAATCAAACTCAGATCAGACGAAATGTTATTGCTAGACGCCAGGGTCAGCACCTACACAGCTATGCTCAAGTTCTGCTAGGTTGGCGAGGTACTATGGCGTGTGAGTTTGAACGTGAAAGTGGGCAAATAGGTCACGGTACGGTGGCGGTCATCCCCAATAATGCACCGCATTTTTATAATGGCCTAAGTGAAGACAGCGAGTTATTGGTCATTGACTTAGCGCCTGCCGACCCTTACATCCAAGCTCTAGAGCAAGCGTGTAATTTATCATTACAGGAATCGATATTTCAGCAGCCTTACTTTTTAGATTTAGGAGCCGAAAGCCAGATATTATTGGACTTTGCCGCTCAGAAAGTTCGGCAAGATACGATGTCACCACAGATAAACTGCCAGTTAGTGTCGTTGTTTTTAACGCAATTAGGCCAAATGTCGGCATCATCTACCACGCCTTCACCTCACCGACGTTTAGAAACGAGTCACTTAAATGCTTACATCGACCAACACATTGCGACTGCGTTAACGAATGCTCAGCTTGCTCATGCAATGCATTTGAGTGAGAGCCACTTTTACTGTTTATGCCAAAAACAGTTTGGGGTAACACCACAAAAATATGTTATGCAGCGACGCATGCAAAAAGCACAGCTTTTACTTCGCAACAGCAACATGCCAATGACCGAACTCGCGGCCGAGGTTGGCTTTTCGCAGCTATCGAGCTTTTCTCGTGCCTACAAACGCAGCTTTCAACATTCGCCTAGCGACACACGCCGAAAGCCACGCTAATAATAAATCGATAGGTCACGCTTATTCGGTTTATTAATAGTGAATCGAGTTAATGAACCACTCTTTGTCGCCTTCCGGTGTGGTTACCGTAAACTCATCATCCACTTCTTTCTTGAGCAGAGCTCTCGCCATTGGCGAGTCGATAGAGATATAACCTTTAGCATCGCCGTAGATCTCTTCGGGACCGACAATACGAAACTTCTTAATGTCCCCATCTTCATTCTCAATTTCGACCCAAGCACCGAAAAATACCTTACCTTCTTGCTGCGGAGAGTAATCCACGATAGTGACATCAGGTAGGAATTTGCGTAAGAAACGCACTCGACGATCAATCTGACGAAGCAAACGCTTATTGAACGTGTAATCTGCGTTTTCCGATCGATCTCCAAGGCTTGCAGCCCAAGTGACTATTTTTGTGATTTCTGGACGTTTTTCGTGCCATAAATGGTCATGTTCTGCTTTGAGCTTGTTATAACCTTCTCGGGTGATAAGTTTGGTTTTCATAAATCGGACTTAATGAAATGATGTTCTAAGATAGAATATATAGAAAGGCAACATACGTTAACAATTCTTTAGGCGACTTTTTCTCCAAGAATGTTACATTTTTAATGTCTTATACAATTTACCAAAAATGCTTAACCTACGGTTTGAGCTTTAATAGGTGGAACCATTACATGCAAGAAAACTACAAAATTTTAGTGGTCGATGACGATGCTCGCTTACGTGCATTGTTGGAACGCTATCTGTCTGAGCAGGGCTTTCAAGTGCGTAGCGTGGCAAACAGTGAGCAGATGGACCGCCTGTTAACCCGTGAAAATTTTCACTTGATGGTATTGGATTTAATGATGCCGGGCGAAGATGGCCTCTCGATCTGTCGTCGTCTACGCAACGCAAATAACTCACTGCCTATTTTAATGCTGACAGCAAAGGGTGATGAGGTCGATCGTATTGTGGGTTTGGAAGTGGGGGCCGATGACTACCTGCCGAAACCATTTAACCCGCGTGAGCTTTTGGCTCGCATTAAAGCGGTAATGCGCCGTCAAGTGATTGAAGCGCCGGGCGCACCAAGCTCGGAAGAGTCTGTGGTTGAATTTGGTGAGTTCCGCCTGAACCTAGGTACGCGTGAAATGTTCCGCGGTGATGAGCCAATGCCACTGACTTCTGGTGAGTTTGCAGTGTTGAAGTCACTGGTGACCAACGCTCGTGAGCCAATGTCTCGCGATAAGCTAATGAACATGGCACGTGGCCGTGAATATGCCGCGATGGAACGTTCTATTGATGTTCAGATTTCACGTTTGCGCCGCCTTGTTGAAGAAGACCCAAGTAAACCCCGTTATATCCAAACCGTGTGGGGCCTAGGTTATGTCTTCGTTCCAGAGGGTAAAGCGGTGTAATCTCGCTGTATAAGATCAAAAGCGGCTTTACCGGTTCTGTGATTCAGAGTTTATTATTTACGGGCCACCTCATTGATATGTGGTGGCCCGTTTTCTATTCAGCACAATGAGAGATACCAATCGTAGTAAATAACTGCTCACCCTAGCTTGTTAAAACGCTCGATAACTTCGTTAGAAATTTTGATTGTAGAATAACTACTTATCAAAAATTGCTGCCTTGTTCTCAAGCCTTTTTCCGGCGCTATTTATGATCATTTACTTACTGTGATTGGTATTACAGCTATAGTTCCCACTATATCCCTTTATCACCTCTAACTTTAGGCCTTCTATGCGTATACGTAGCTCCTTTACTCAGTCGATAGTGCTCTTGTTAACTTTGCTGGTTGCCAGCCAAGTTTTTTCTTACTACGCCGTATTTAACTATGCTTTGATGCCGAGTTTGCAGCAGTTTAATAAGATCTTGGCTCATGAGTTAAACCTAGTGTTGGATCAAGACAGTGACATGGATATCGAGATTGATGCACCGCTACGTCAGCGTGTGCTTGAACAGCTAGGAGTCACCGTTCATGCCAAGGACAGCGGAGCGGCGGATGAGTATTACCATGCGGTGGCGATTGATCTGATGAGCGAGGAGATGACCAAAGAACTCGGCTCTGAGACGGAAGTGCGGCTGATGTTAGGCAAAGAGAGTTACGTGTTGTGGATGGACATTGCGCAGCTACCTAATTCTTTGATTCGTATTCCGCTATCGGAGTTGCAAGAGGAAGACTTTGCCCCTCTTTTTCGTAATAGCTTGATCATGGCTATGTTAATTGTCGCGGGTGGTTGGTTGTTTATTCGATTACAAAACCGACCATTAATTACCTTGGAGAAAGCGGCGCAAGGTGTCGGGCGAGGTGAGATTCCCCCACCATTGCCAGTTCAAGGTGCACAAGAGATTCGTTCCGTCACTCGAGCCTTTAATCAAATGTCGAAAGGTATTCAAGAGTTGGAAGAAGATCGAGCGCTGCTGATGGCAGGTATCAGCCATGACTTACGTACTCCATTAACGCGAATCCGATTAGCGACTGAGATGATGTCGCCAGAAGATGGCTATTTAGCGGAAGGGATCATCAGTGATACCGAAGAGTGTAATGAGATCATCAGCCAGTTTATGGATTACCTAAAGCCTGTTGATCGAGATTCATTCCAAGCGGTGTTTGTCGATGATATTGCTCGAGAAGTTTCTAGCTCTGAGGGTGGGTACGAGGTACAGATTGAAACTGATATTTCAGAATCAATGAAACCCGCCTTAGGGAACCCGATTGAAATGAAGCGTGCGGTGAGCAACTTGGTGGTCAACGCGCTGCGTTATGGTAATGGTTGGGTCAAAGTATCAACGGGAATGACAGCCGACAATAAGCTTGCTTGGGTAACGGTGGAGGATAATGGTCCGGGTATTCCGCAAGACCAAGTCGGTAAGCTGTTTGAACCGTTCACGCGCGGTGATACGGCGCGTGGTAGTGAAGGTACAGGCTTAGGCTTGGCTATTGTCAAACGTATTGTCAGCCAGCACCAAGGCGCAGTGGTGGTTAACAATCGTAGTGAAGGTGGTTTGAAAGCGCAGATCAGTTTCCCTGTAAAACCTTAGAGTTGAACGGACTAGTACGAAAAAGGCTTCCTTGAGGGAAGCCTTTTGACGTTTTGGATTAAAGTTGCTTTGTTCATTAAGCCTTAGAATACACATCACGCTCGCCCAACCAACGGTTGATGATCGCCTTGGCATTCTCCGGGTAGCTATCGTGAATATGACGCGCAATACGCTGCACTTCAGGAATCAGTCGCTGGTCTCGTACCAAGTCAGCAATCTTGAAGTCGGCTAAGCCCGTCTGTTTGGTACCAAGCAGTTCACCGGGGCCTCGAATCTCTAAGTCACGCTGCGCAATCACAAAACCATCGTTACTTTCACGAAGCACACCTAAGCGCTTCTGAGCAGTTTTAGACAGTGGTGAGTGGTACAGCAATACACAGTGGCTCGCGACCGAACCTCGGCCGACACGGCCACGAAGCTGGTGGAGTTGTGCTAGGCCAAGACGCTCTGGGTTCTCGATGATCATTAAGCTCGAATTTGGCACATCTACACCCACTTCAATCACGGTTGTCGCAACCAATAGGTGCAGTTTGTTCTCTTTGAACTCCTGCATCACTGCTTGCTTCTCGGCTGGCTTCATCCGTCCATGCACCAAACCAATTTTTACGTCTGGCAGTTTGCGTTGCAGCTCTTCTGCAGTATCAGCCGCGGCTTGCGCTTCTAGGACTTCCGATTCATCAATCAGCGTACACACCCAATAGGCCTGCTTGCCCTCATTGAGACACGCATGACGTACGCGTTCGACAATATCATCCCGTTTGGTGTCAGGAATCGCCACGGTTTGAATCGGTGTTCGACCCGGTGGCAATTCATCAATAATCGAAGTTTCGAGATCGGCATACGCTGTCATGGCTAACGTTCTTGGAATCGGGGTGGCGGTCATCACCAATTGATGTGGGTAATAACCTTGTTTTGCGCCTTTCTCACGCAGTTCTAATCGCTGGTGGACACCAAATCGGTGTTGCTCATCAATGATCACCAAGCCAAGGTTTTTGAACTCGACATGCTCTTGGAATAGCGCATGAGTACCAACCACCATTTGCGCTTCGCCACTGGCAATGCGCGCTAGCTCGGTTTCACGGGCTTTGCCTTTTAGTTTGCCAGCCAGCCAGCCGACTTGAATGCCCATCGCTTCAAACCAGTTGGCGAAGTTGATCGCGTGCTGTTCTGCCAAGAGTTCGGTGGGTGCCATCAGCGCCACTTGTTGGCCATGCTCTAATGCTCGAACCGCAGCCAGTGCAGCAACCAAGGTTTTACCTGAGCCAACATCACCCTGTACTAAGCGCATCATAGGGTGCGGTTTTTCAAGGTCAGCTTCGATCTCTTTGGTGACTCGTGCTTGAGCATTGGTTGGCGAAAACGGTAGCTGAGCTAATAGCTTGTCTTTGAGTGTATGTACTGGAGGAAAGGGCATCGCTTTGTCTTGCTGCCCTTTACTGCGAACCGATAGCATCGATAGGTTTTGAGCCAGTAGCTCTTCCATAATTAGGCGCAGCTGAGCAGGGTGCTTACCTTCATCAAACTGCTCTAGGTCAATCCCTGGAGGTGGTCTGTGAATGGTGTGCAGTGCTTGGGCGAGGGTAATTTGGTGATCGTATAAACCGGAAGGCAAAAGTTCATTCACCGCGGCCTTGTCGATCAGCTCTAACGCTTGGTCAGTCAGATTGCGCAGTGTGACTTGTCTCAGTCCTTCGGTGGTTGGGTATACCGGAGTTAAGTTAGCTTCAACGTCAGGTTGCTGCCTTGGGGCAAAGAATTTGTAATCCGGGTGGACTATCTCCAGTCCCATATTGCCGCGCTTGATCTCACCATAAGCATGCACTTGTTTTCCTTCGGCAAAGTTATTTTTCATACCGGCAGTGAAGTTAAAAAAGCGCAGAGTAATCGTACCGTTGCCATCGCTGATCTTTACCGTCAGCATCTTACGTTTACCGAAAATAGTATCAACGTGCATCACCTTGCCTTGAACTGCCGCCCAAAGGCCAGCGTGCAGTTTTACGATGGGATAGATACGTGTTCTATCTTCATAGCGTAAAGGGAGGTGAAACAGCAGATCTTGTACGTTGTTAAGCCCAACCTTTTCCAGTTTCTCTGCGACTTTAGAGCCGACTCCAGATAAAGAGTTGAGAGGGATAGCAGATAAAAGCTGTGACATAACAAGGCTCATATACGTAAGAGAGATGATCTATTCAAGCATTTTACTGGATTTTTGTACAGGATAAAGCTTAGAAGCAGATACGGGATGCGAGTAAACGAGATTCGAGGGAATAAGAGCAGATACGGGGTGCGAGTTAATGGGATGCGAAGGGATTAAAACAGATGTGGAGCCAAGATGGTGAGTCACGAAGTTTTTTGCTCTTCGCATCTCGCCATCTCGAATCCCTCATCTTTATTTTGATCAGTTCTTACGACGTCTTACCTTCAGCGCGTGTGGCATCACACGTAGCTTCTTCATAATACTTGCCAGATGAACACGATCTTTAGTGGTCAGCAAGATTGTCACAGTGTACAAGCGTCCATCACGTTCTTCAGTTGAAATCGCGTGAATGTTAGATCCTGTTTTTGAGACAACATTCGTTAACTCAGCCAGCGCACCTTGGTGGTTCTGTAGATCAACCTTAAGTTCAGCGATGAACTCTTGATCATAATCATCAGACCATTCAACCGCCATGTATTTATCTGGTTCTTTCTGGTAACCACGAACGTTTGGACACGTTTCACGATGGACCACAAGACCACGGCCTGGAGAGACATGGGCGATGATGTGATCATCTGGAATCGGGTGACAACATTTAGCGAATGTCAGCAATAGACCTTCAGCCCCACGGATAGGTAATTTCTTCCTAGGTTTGTTGCTGTTGTTTTCCATTTCAGTCAGTTCGTCAGCATCACCGAGTAGACGGCGAGCAATCACGATACTCATCAACTCACCGAGACCAATTGATGTCAGTAAGTCTTCAATGTTGGTTAGACGAAGATCAGACAATACATGGTCAATATTCTCTTGGCCGATATCGGCAATAGAACGCTCGCCAAGTGCGTGATTAAGTAAACGACGACCTAGCGTAATCGACTCTTCGCGGCGCATCGTTTTTAGAACCTGACGGATCTTAGTACGAGCGCGTGAGGTCACTACGTAGTTGAGCCATGCTGCATTTGGGCGAGCGCCCGGAGCACTGATGATCTCAATCGTTTGACCATTCTTCAGCGACTTGCTGAGTGGATAAGGGTTCATGTCTACACGAGCCCCCACGCACATGTTGCCGACATCGGTATGGACCGCGTAAGCAAAATCGACCGCGGTTGCACCTGCAGGAAGTTCGACAATGCGACCTTTCGGCGTGAACACGAAGATCTCATCTGGGAACAGATCAGATTTAACGTTTTCAATAAACTCGAATGAGTTACCTGCGCTTTGTTGAAGCTCAAGTAAGCTCTGCATCCAACGTTGTGCTTTAACCTGTGCGGTTGTCCCGTTGCTGCTGCGCGAACCATTACCTTTGTAAGACCAGTGTGCAGCGACACCTTTGTCTGCCATTTGATCCATATCTTCAGTACGGATTTGAACTTCAACGGGCACCCCATGAGGGCCGATCATTGATGTATGCAGAGATTGGTAGCCGTTGGCTTTTGGTACCGCAATGTAATCTTTCATGCGGCCAGGGCGTGGTTTGTATAGGCTGTGAGCCTGACCAAGTGCGCGATAACAAGTATCTGGGGTATCAACTACGACGCGAAAAGCGTAAATATCCATAATGGTGTGGAAGCGCTGTTCTTTGGTTTTCATCTTGTTGTAGATAGAGAACAGATTTTTTTCGCGACCAAGTACACGCGCTGGTAAACCGACTTCTTCAAGACGGCCTTCAATTTCGTTATGGATACGTTGGATCATTTCCTTACGGTTACCACGTGCAGCTTTCACTACGTTTTTAAGTACACGATAACGGTTAGGGTAGAGGGCTTCGAAGCCCAACTCTTCCAGTTCGGTCTTGATGTTATGAATACCAAGACGATGAGCTAGCGGAGAATAGATCTCTAGGGTTTCACGGGCAATACGACGCTTTTTGTCAGGACGAAGAGCCCCAAGCGTGCGCATGTTGTGCGTGCGGTCAGCTAATTTGATCAAGATAACGCGGATGTCTTGCACCATAGCGAGAACCATCTTGCGAAAGTTCTCTGCTTGCGCTTCTTTGCGATCACGAAATTTAAGCTTATCCAGCTTAGATACACCATCAACCAATTCAGCAACGGTATTGCCGAATTGAGCTTCTAGCTCCTCTTTTGTAACTTCAGTATCTTCAATTACATCATGGAGTAGGGCGGCTTGCAGAGTTTCGATATCCAGACGCATTTCTGCCAGAATTCTTGAAACCGCTACAGGGTGGATAATGTATGGTTCACCCGTTGAACGGGTTTGCCCTTCATGGGCGTTTCTCGCTACCACATAAGATTGACGCAGAGCCTCAACTTGAGGCTCTGTTAGGTATTCTTGGGCAACGTCTTTGAGGCTATCGAATAGATACAAATTAAAGGCCCGGAAGGTTAATTAGTTCGAATGACGCTTTTAGCGGCTGTGAGCTAACGACTGCGAGCTAACGAGTGTGAGCGATGCTGCTTACTGCTGCAAGTTCAGCCGCTTCTTGCTCTTGTTGCTCTTGACGCTCACGAGCATCTAGTACGTCTTTAGTGATAAGGCTTTCTTCGATTTCGCGAAGGGCGATAACCGTTGGCTTATCGTTTTCTTCAGGCACTAGTGAATCTTTGCCGCCAGTTTGCATTTGACGTGCGCGGCGAGCCGCAATAAGAACTAGGTCGAAACGGTTGCCAACTTTTTCAACAGCGTCTTGAACAGTTACGCGTGCCATGAGGACTCCAAATAGTAATTAACTAATAAATTTTTAATGACGAGAAAGTATACAAGTTTAACTAGATACTTACTAGCTTACCGTATACTTATCTCAGTGGAAAATCTAGTTCTAGATTATTCCGCCAGTAGTGCTGTAAGCATGCCGCTGTATTTTGCTGCTTGCTTATCTTGTTTTAAACGTTCCGCACGAATGATAGCTCTGAAGTCCATTAGGGCTGCATCAAAGTCATCATTCACGATCACATAATCGTATTCTGCATAGTGAGAAATTTCTGATTTTGCTTCGCTCATGCGTTTCGCAATAACGTCGTTGCTGTCTTGACCGCGAACATTCAAACGACGCTCAAGTTCACCATTTGATGGTGGAAGAATGAAAACACTCTTTGCTTGAGGCATTTGTTTACGGATCTGACGAGCACCTTGCCAGTCGATATCTAGAAATACATCGATACCGCGGTCTAGGTTTTCTTCAATCCAAACGCGTGAAGTACCGTAGTAGTTGCCGAACACTTCAGCGTACTCTAGGAACTCACCTTTACCGATAAGGTCTTCGAAGTGATGTTTTTCTACAAAGTGGTAGTGAACACCATTCTCTTCACCAGGGCGCATACCGCGAGTGGTGTGTGAAACAGATACCTTCATTGCGTAGGTTGGATTGGTTTCTAGCATTGCTGAGATCAAGCTCGACTTACCTGCGCCACTAGGTGCAGATACGATGTAAAGAGTACCTTTGCCCATCTGTATATTTCCACTGTTGGTTGGATTAAGTGCAGGCGATAAACCGACACTATAAAAGATAGCACTGACCTTAATTGTTGTACCGATGATTGCATCTATAAAGGAATAGCGAGTGAAACCAATAGAGGCAACTGGTGAAAATTAGGTCAGAAAAATGGAGGCGAAGAGTAGCATATTTAGATGATTGAGAACAACTGGCTTGATCGTTATTTATTAGTGAATGATCCTTTGACTGAGTTTGGTATAAATGTAATGACCCTCGACGCTCATTTTTTTATGTGATCTAGGCAAAAAATGTTGATGTTTTAATCTCAATCCTTACAATCCGCGCAAACGATTAAATGCTGTATATGTCTAGTGATATGGACTAGATGTTTCTACTACCGAGCCTATCTTGGTGACTACAGTTTTTAGTGTAGAGACCTCTCTATTCTCACAGCATTTGAATCACCAAATTCTTAATTTATTGCAAAGGTTTTGTTGTGAGTACCGATTCCACCCTGAAAGCCCAGAACACCTCTGGCTCGCTTGATTCGATGTTTAAAATCACTGAAAGAAAAACCACGATTGGCACTGAACTGTACGCGGGTTTTATTACTTTCTTGGCGATGAGCTACATTCTTGCGGTTAACCCGGCCATTTTGGGGGGGATCCCAGGTATGGACAAAGGGGCGGTATTTACTGCAACGGCATTGGCTGCGGCTATCGCAACGCTCATCATGGGCATTTGGGGCAACTACCCAGTCATGCTTGCACCGGGTATGAGCATGAACGGCTTCTTCAAAGGTTTGCTATTAAGTGGTTCAGTTGCAGTGCTTTGGAATGAGGCGCTGTTCGGCATTTTCCTGTCAGGTATCTTGTACCTCGCGTTTTCGTTAACCAATATTCGTAAGTCGATGATTGAGTCGATTCCTGAAGACTTGAAGCTGGCGATTACTGTGTCTCTCGGCTTATTCATTGCATTCTTAGGCCTTAAGAATGCAGGCATCATCGTTTCTAACCCGTTCGTACTGGTTGGCTTAGGCGACATTTCCGATCCAAAAGTGGTCATCGCTTACGTGAGCATCTTCATCGCACTAGGATGTATGGTTCGTGACATTAAGCTAGCGACGTTCATCTCGTTCGTTTCTGCTATCGTATTGACCATTCTTGCTGACTTCTTCATGGGCACTTCAAACGCACCCATTCCAGATCAGTTTGTTGCTATGCCGCCAAGCATGGCGGGCAGCTTCGGTGCTATTTTTGATTTCTCTGCTTTCACGCCTGAGAAAATGTTCGATCTCTTGTTCATCGTCCTTATCTTCCTGATTGTCGATTTCTTTGATGGCTTGAGCACAATTGTGGGCGTTGGCCGTGATGCGGGTATCATCGACAAAGATGGCAAGGTGCCAAACGCGAAGTCAGCGTTGGTTGCTGATGCCGGCGGTACGGTGATTGGTTCGATTCTTGGTACGACATCAATTACCGCTTTCTCTGAGTCTGGCATTGCTTCTTCTCAAGGTGCAAAAACGGGATTAGCGGCAGTGATGGTGGCTGGCCTGTTCTTAATCTCGCTCTTCCTATACCCAATCTTCTCTATCTTCTCGGCAGCAATGGTTGCGCCAGCGATGGTCGTGGTCGGTATTTATATGGTGGGCCGTCTTGGCCAGATTAATTGGGAAAAGAAAGAGTCACGCATTGCAGCCTTCTTCACCATCATGTTCACAGTGCTAAGCTTCTCACCTGCGAACGGTATGGCGATGGGCTTCATCAGCTACGCATTCACTATGGTTGTCGCGGGTAAGCGTAAAGAAGTACACCCGCTTATCTACGGACTGTGTGTGGTGTTCTTAACTTACCTAATCCTGCTATAAGCTTAATAGCGAAGTAACGTTTGTTAAGTAACAGTCGTTAAGTAAAAAACCAATAGATGGCTCTGCAGTGAATGTGGGACCATTTTTGTATTCGTCGCTTCTCTAGAGTGCATGCTAATGTAGAGGTTGGATTAATTATTTTTTGAAGAGTGACTATGTCTTCTCATTTACCTAAATCTTTTAGTAAACCGTTTTTAAAAGTGTTCCACATTATGGAAGCGGTCTTGCTGGTGGCGATCACACTGGCGACCTTGTTTGCGATGGTTGAAGAGTTCATGCACGTTTTTTCTGAGCGGCGAGTGCAACTGACCGATATTCTTCTGATGTTTATTTACTTGGAAGTGTTGGCGATGGTTCAGCAGTTTGTGATGAACGGTAAGATCCCAGTCCGATACCCAATCTACATTGCGATGATGGCGATTGCTCGTTACATCACCTTAGGTATGAAGGAGCTCGATGCAGTATTGATCGTTTGGTTGTCTTTAGCGGCCTTTACCCTGGCAGCTGCCACATTACTGATTCGAGTCGGACATCACTATTGGCCCTATGTAGACCTTCGAACTAAGCAACTTGATGAGTAGGGGTTGGTTTTCTTTCGACTCAGCGCGTAGCACAAGAACCCCAGTTCGCTGGGGCTCAATAGATGCAAATTGAACGAAAAATAAATTTTATTGAAATAACGCTTTACAACTCAGCTCAGATAACTAATAATCACCTCGCTCTGTTTTCAGAGTTATTAAATGAAACATCCAGTTGTAAAGAAAAACCCTCAGTATTGCTTCGTTGTTATCCTCAGTGTTTCCCTTAGCTTCATAGATACATTAAATAATTCAAGCTTTCAGCGCATCGCACTTTTGGCGATTAATTTTTTATTTTTATATAAGGGACACAACATGTCTAACAAAACAAACGGCGTAGTAAAATGGTTTAACGAAGAGAAAGGTTTCGGTTTCCTAACTCAAGACAACGGCGGCGCTGACGTATTCGTTCACTTCCGTGCTATCGCTTCTGAAGGTTTCAAGACTCTTAAAGAAGGCCAACAAGTGTCTTTCGAAGTAGAGCAAGGCCAAAAAGGTCTTCAAGCTGCAAACGTTGTAGCTGTATAAGATTTTAAGTCGACGCAGGTTGTATACAACCTGCGTCACTTTCCTGCTTTACCTTCTGCTTTAATTTCTATCTCCTGCTTCAAGTCTTCATCTCTCTCTGAAATATCTTTAATACCTTTTTACTTTCATTACCCCCATTACTTCTTTACACCCTTATCGTAATCCACAATCTATACTTCGTTCTAAGCTAATTTTCCGGCTCACTTTCTGATCTTCGATTTTTCTTGCTGTGCATCATTGTATTTATAAAAAAAAGCCCCTAAATTTAGGAGCTTATCTTTAAGTTAATCAACACTGATTCAGCTTGTTCTTACAAACTGTTATTCAATATTCTGGATCTGCTCACGCATCTGTTCGATAAGAACTTTAAGCTCTACGCCTGATGCTGTGATGTCTGTGCTGATAGACTTAGATGCTAGCGTGTTTGACTCACGGTTGAACTCTTGCATCATGAAGTCCAGTTTACGGCCACAAGCGCCACCTTTCTTCAGTACTGCGTTTGCTTCTTTGACATGAGAATCTAGACGGTCTAGCTCTTCGGCTACGTCTGACTTCTGCGCTAGCAGGATAAGCTCTTGCTCAACACGAGAACCTTCAAGCTCAATTTTCGCTTCTTCAAACTTGTTAAGTAGACGCTCACGTTGCCATTCTAAAATCTCAGGCATACGTGCACGAACTTTCACGACTTCTTCAGTGATTGCATCTAAGCGCTGTACGATGAGCGCCTTCATGTTCTCACCTTCGCGAGCACGAGCATCAATGAACTCTGCGATTGCTTCGTTGAATGCTTCTAGCAGGTCTTTGTTGATGGCATCCATGTCTTGCTCAGGTGTTTCCATCACGCCAGGCCAGTTCATCACTTGGAATGGGTTCAAACGGCTGTCTTCGCCAGTCATCGTCATTACTTGGTTCGCAGCATTGATTACTTGCTGAGCCAAACCTTCGTTAATGCTTAGCTCGCCCTTTGCTGCAGGGTTTGCCTCAAAGCGTAGGTTACATTCAACCTTACCGCGTGCAAGACGCTTACGGAAACGCTCACGCAAGATTGGCTCTAAACCACGGAACTGTTCAGGCATACGGAAGTAAGTTTCTAGGTAGCGTTGGTTTACACTACGGATTTCCCATACTGCGCTGCCCCAATCGCCTTTTACTTCTTTGCGTGCGTACGCGGTCATACTATAAATCATCGAATTTTCCTGTCTTTTATCATTCTGAAAATAACGCGCACGCATAGTATCACGATACGGGTTGCACCCGAAGCCGGAGCTTTTCACGTAGTTATCCTTTCAGTCTCATTCTTTCTTTCATGTTCGTTTCCTTTTCGCAGTAGTTCCCCTTTCACGGTAAACCTCCTGTTACGAAAAATAGCTTTCGATGATAAATCGCTTTGAACGGTAAATAGATTTGAAAGGTAAACTGCTATATAATCTTGCCCCAATCAAAACTGTCTCACCCCTTTCTCAGGTGATGCACTCTTTCGATAGTAAATCACTTCAGACTGTTAATAAGGTAGATACCAATGCGTCCAAATGACCGCGCTGCAGATCAAATTCGTCCAATTAAAATTACTCGTAACTACACAGCTTATGCTGAGGGTTCTGTATTAGTTGAGTTCGGCAACACTAAAGTTCTATGTAATGCAACGGTAGAAGAAAACGTGCCGCGTTGGTTAAAAGGCCAAGGAAAGGGTTGGGTAACCGCTGAATACGGTATGCTGCCACGTGCAACACACACTCGTAACCGTCGTGAAGCGGCGAGCGGTAAGCAAGGTGGTCGTACGATGGAAATCCAACGTCTGATCGCTCGTAGCCTGCGTGCAGTTGTTGATCTAAAAGCAATGGGTGAAATCATGATCACTGTCGATTGTGATGTTATCCAAGCCGATGGTGGCACACGTACTGCGTCTATCTCTGGTGCAAGCGTAGCGATGGCTGACGCAATCAAGAGCCTATTAGACAGCGGCAAACTGAAAAAGAACCCAATGAAAGGCCACGTAGCGGCAGTTTCAGTGGGCATCGTTGGTGCACAAGCACTGTGTGACCTTGAGTACGTTGAAGACTCAGCAGCTGATACCGACATGAACGTTGTAATGACCGAAGACGGTAAGATGATTGAGATTCAAGGCACAGCAGAAGGCGAACCGTTCAGCCACGAAGAGCTGATGCAGCTTTTAGCCCTGGCGAATAAGGGCATTGCTGACATTGTTGAAGCGCAAAAAGCTGCGTTGGCCGACTAATCATTTTTAATAGCTCCCAAATGGGGGCTATTTTTTTATTTTCATCATAGATAACTCTACACCTGTGTTAGCTACAATTTTTCACCCTAATCACATAGGTTCCCTATGCTCATAGGGCTGAAAAATCTTGCTGCCTTGTTGTAGAGCTATCTATTTAGAAAATACATCATCGTTAGCTTTCGAAGTGATCGGAAGTTAGGAATTGGAAAGTAAATTAATTTAGAGGATGAGCATGAAAGCATATCAACGTGAATTTATTGAATTTGCACTAGAGAAAGAAGTACTTAAGTTTGGTGAGTTTACTTTAAAGTCTGGCCGTAAGAGCCCTTACTTCTTCAATGCTGGATTGTTTAATACAGGCCGTGACCTAGCACGCTTAGGTCGCTTCTACGCAGCGGCATTGGCTGATTCTGGCATTGAATTCGATGTGCTATTTGGCCCTGCATACAAGGGTATTCCAATTGCAACGACAACAGCGGTTGCATTGGCAGATCACCACGATGTAGACACGCCTTACTGCTTTAACCGTAAAGAAGCGAAAAACCACGGCGAAGGTGGCAATCTAGTAGGTAGCGCACTTGAAGGTCGCATCATGCTAGTGGACGACGTGATCACTGCAGGTACTGCGATTCGTGAGTCGATGGAAATCATCCAAGCAAACGGCGCTGATTTAGCGGGCGTGCTTGTTGCTATCGACCGTCAAGAGAAGGGCAAAGGCGAGCTGTCTGCGATTCAAGAAGTTGAGCGTGACTTCGGTTGTGCAATCATCTCAATCGTTAGCCTGACTGACTTGGTGACTTTCCTTGAAGAGAAAGGCACAGACGCCGCACACCTAGAGTCAGTAAAAGCGTACCGCGCTCAATACGGCATCTAATACTACTCGTAATTAGACTATAGAATGCACAAGGGGCTGATGATTCATCAGCCCCTTTTCTTTTGGTTCAGTATTAATTATTTATAACGAATACCGCGCTCCACTTCTGGATCTTCCATTGTTTTGAAGCGCTTGTGTAGCCACATCCATTGCTCTGGAGCACGTAAGATAATCTTCTCAAGGTAGCGGTTCATGTAAGCTGCCGCTGCTTTCTCATCTTTCTGTGGGTAGTTATCTTCGATTGATTCATCGGCCATGATTTCATACTTGCCATCGGCATTTCTAAAACCTGAACCCGGAACAATTGCGCATCGGCTGGTGTAAGCCAGAATGCTAGTCCCTGTGGTAGTACACGCATCTTCTACCGCGAAGAAAGGCACAAACACAGCTTTGTTACGGCCGTAATCATGATCTGGCAGATAGAAAAGGATCTCACCCTGACGCAGAATTCGAATCATACGTTTCACATCTTTACGGTGAATCAAGCGATTGCCGTTCTGAGTACGACCTCGGTATTGAATGAACTCATAAGCTGGATTGTTGTGCGGGCGGTAAACACCTAAACCAGAAATGCCAAGTACCGCCATTGCTCGCGCAGTGATCTCTAGATTTAAGGCATGAACGCAGCATAGAAGAACCCCTTTACCGTTGGCTTTGTGAGTACGCAGCATTTGGGTGTCTTTGTCCACTAGGATGCGCTTGAAACGCCATGTTGGCCAAAACCACGTAATACCGGTTTCGATTAGCGCCATACCAGTATTCTTAAAGTTCTCACTGACCATTGTCGCGACTTCATCAGCTGGCTTGTCTGGGAAGGCGAGTTCCAAGTTACGGGTTGCTACCGCGACGCGCTTCTTGCCAAAACGAGCACCAAGAGAACCCAATAAACGACCTAGAAGTAATAACATACGGTAAGGGAGAACATTAACGATAAGCGCTAATAGCCCAAAACCGAACCAAACGCCCCAGTATTTAGGGTGGAGTAACGCCAGAGTAAAAGGTGGCTTAGTAATAACGTGTTGTGCAGTGCTGTTTGTCGGAGAAGTTTTCGTCGTCATAACCATCACTTAAGATTTGATTGCTACTTAATTTAATTGCTACTTAATTTGAGCGCTTAGCAGAGCCCAATAAGCATCAAAGTTTTCTGTCGGTTGATATTTGAAATCTGAGCGAACAAATCGATTCAAGCTACCTTCAACTTGACCTAGCAGCTGAGCGGCTAAGATTTTCTCATCAACCGGGAATGATTTCCCTTCACGAAGCTTTCTTTCACGCAGGATCTGGCGAAGTTGCGTCTCAATGCGTTCGAAAAGTTGGTTGATGCGATCACGCAGGCGTTCATTTTCAAACATTAGAGCATGGCCAGACAAAATTCGAGTCAGGCCTGGGTTACGTTCTGAGAAAGCTAAAATAAGTTGTAGCACCAGGCGTATGCGCTCTAGCGTGTCTTTCTCTTCATCCAGAATGCGGTTGATTCGAGACATCAACGCTTCTTCAATGAACTCGATCAGGCCTTCAAACATGCGGGCTTTGCTTGGGAAGTGGCGGTATAACGCAGCTTCAGAAACACCCACTTGCTTGGCCAACTTTACCGTTGTGATACGAGAAGCACCTTCGGTCGATTCCAACATTTGTGCGAGAGCTTGTAGGATTTCTTCACGACGGTTTGATTTTCGAGCACCAGCCATCTATTTACTTCCTTCCTAAAGATGAGGATTGAGTGAAGAAGGATTATAAACACCATTCAATTCTGTTTCCTAGTTTTGTGAGCCCTAGGTCAACAGAATCGAGAGGTGTCAGCAGATTGTCAGAGCAAATTTGTGCGTTTATGCATCAATAAGCTGTTGGATCTGATCGAGGATCTGGAAACCAAGTGTGTCTTTGCTTTCCAGTGGCAGAGATTTATCGCCGCCTTTCCAATAAAGGTGCAGCTCATTGCTACTGCTATTAAAGCCTTGCCCTTCGACTGAGACGTCGTTGGCGCAGATCATGTCGAGATTCTTTCTTTCCAGTTTACCGCGCGCGTATTTCTCAACATCTTGAGTTTCAGCTGCGAAGCCTACGGTAAAGGGGCGACCTTCGGTCATTGAAGCGACAGAAGCAACGATATCTGGGTTCTTCACCATTTGAATGGTCATGTCGTCTTTACCGTCGACCTTTTTAAGCTTTTGGTCTGCAATGGTCTCAGGGCGGTAATCGGCAACCGCTGCGCAGCTGATGAAAATATCGTGTTGAGAAGCTGTTGCTGTAACCGCATCAAACATCTGTTGAGCGCTGTCGACATCAATACGAGTCACTTGGCTTGGTGTCGCGAGTGATACAGGGCCGCTGACTAGAGTGACTGTTGCGCCTTGTTTAACGGCTGCTTCAGCCAGTGCATAGCCCATCTTGCCTGAGCTGTGGTTGGTAATGTAACGCACAGGGTCAATCGCTTCACGAGTCGGACCTGCAGTAATAAGCACAGAACGGCCAGTAAGCGGCTTAGGTTGGAAGAAGTCTTCACAGCGATGTACTAGCTGCATTGGCTCTAACATACGACCCATACCGACATCACCACACGCTTGCTCGCCAGCCGCAGGCCCCCAGATTTCACAACCACGACGTTTTAGTGTCGCGATGTTCTCTTGAGTCGCAGGATGGCTGTACATTTGCTGGTTCATGGCCGGAGAGACCGCAACTGGTGCATCGGTTGCTAAAACCAAAGTGGTCAGCAAGTCGTTACCCATGCCAGCTGTCATGCGCGCAATAAGGTCGGCGGTTGCTGGTGCTAGTAATACCAAGTCAGCCCACTTTGCGAGCTCGATGTGCCCCATGGAAGCTTCCGCCGCAGGATCAAGCAAACTATCAGACACTGGCCTTCCAGAGACGGCTTGCATGGTGAGGGGAGTAATGAACTCCTTGGCCGCATTTGTCATCACGACTTGTACCTGTGCTCCACGTTCAATTAAGCGACGAGTCAGTTCGGCACATTTATAAGCAGCGATACCACCACTAATACCAAGTAGGATTTTTTTACCTGCTAGGCCTTGTTGGTCTGCGTTACTCAGTTGATTAACCAATGTTTGCATGATTCTGTTCCTTAATTTTTCTGCGACTTACGATATCAGAACAAAGGATGAGTGCCTAGAAGCAGAGTTCGAACAGAGTTGACGCGCATCAAGTTGGTGTTATCAAACTTATCAATTACATGGTTTTACAAGCGACTCGACCCCCTTCTACTGCATTGAAGGATCTCATTGAGCAAGGCCGTTAATCTGATGGACTGTATTTATGACCAACGAAATAGCCTTTATATGCCTATCAGTAATATTCCTGCCGAATCGATGCCGAGAGAAAAACTACTAAATAGAGGGCCGGATTCTTTGAGTGATGCCGAATTGCTCGCGATATTTCTTCGTACAGGTACACAGGGAATGAACGTACTAGAGTTAGCCGATAAGTTGATCAAAGACTTTGGCTCGCTACGGCAACTGTTTTCTGCAACGGAAACGGAATTCTGTGCCCATAAAGGGCTGGGGCAAGCGAAATATGTTCAATTGCAGGCTGTGTTAGAGATGACGCAACGTTATTTAGCAGAGACGTTATCTCGTGGAGATGCACTCACTAGCCCTAGTCATACTAAGCTTTATCTTTCGAGCATGCTGCGCGATCGCCAGCGAGAAGCCTTCTATATATTGTTCCTCGATAACCAAAATAGGGTAATAAAGGACGAGGTGATGTTTGAAGGAACCATCGATGCTGCATCGGTTTACCCTCGGGAAGTGGTTAAACGGTCTCTTCACCATAATGCAGCGGCATTAATCCTAGCGCACAACCATCCTTCTGGTGTCGCGGAGCCAAGCCAAGCAGATAGGCGAATTACACGCAGATTAACCGACGCATTGGCGCTGGTGGACATCCGAGTTCTCGACCATTTTGTCGTTGGAGATGGCGAAGTTGTCTCTTTTGCAGAGCGTGGATGGATTTGAATCACATTTTAGGTTGTTAGTTGCGTTAAATCTGCTATTATTCCGCCCACATTTTTAGACCTAAAATCAGCTCTGATTACTCAAGCAAGCTGCGCTGCACAAAAAAAGATCACGAAATCCGTAAAAAGGATCTGTTCGGGTCTTGAGCAATGCGTGTCAAGTTAGTATAATGCGCGACCTTTGATAGCCTTGTATGGATTTTCCATAACGGTTTTTACCTTCTATTTTAATTGATAGAGAGGTTCGGCCACCAAGGTTGATATCGAGCTGAAACGATTGGAGAAGACATTCATGTCCCGAGTATGCCAAGTAACTGGTAAGCGTCCAGTAACGGGTAACAACCGTTCACACGCACGCAATGCTACTAAGCGCCGTTTTCTGCCGAACCTACAAACTCATCGTTTCTGGGTAGAGAGCGAAAAACGTTTTGTTAAACTACGTCTAACTGCTAAAGGCATGCGTATTATTGATAAGAAAGGCATCGATGCTGTTCTTGTTGATATCCGTGCACGTGGCGAAAACGTTTAAGAGGAATTAAGCAATGGCTAAAGGCATTCGTGAGAAAATTCGTCTAGTATCTTCTGCAGGTACTGGTCACTTCTACACAACTGATAAGAACAAACGTAACATGCCAGGCAAATTTGAGATCAAAAAGTTTGATCCAGTAGTTCGCCAACACGTTATGTACAAAGAAGCGAAAATCAAGTAATTGATGCTTTTTTTGCTCTTCTCCAGTAGAAGAAAAAGTTAAAAAACCCAGCTTAATCGCTGGGTTTTTTTATATCTGAAATTAGGCATTATCAATTCTCCCCCTTTAATCGATAAGCAAACAACGCACAGAAAGTCGTGTGCATAGAAAGTGTTGCTCGTTTCACGATATACTGATTGCTCAATAGATTAGATGAGCAGAATCAGATGAGATATCGTGGACGCCGGTGGAACAACATACTCATGTTAAGCGTGATCGCTTTTATTGGGGTGTTAAACCTTCCAACACTGATCAAAGCGTACCTTATCGAGCCTGAGCCTCAGGTTGAGAGCCCTTACCCTTATCTCCTAAATCCAGCAGCAGAGCTTCAAGCGTTACACTTTGCTAAGTGGTCTGTCGTTCAACAAGACAATCAATGGGTTTACCAGTTCAAAGATGCAGACTTCCCTCAAACTATCAATGCACAAGAGTTGTCACAGCGTTGGAAAGAGCTTGTGGGTACGGAAGTCGACTCACAGACTTATACAGACCTTACGCCTCGGTTAAATACACCACATACCATCGAAGTATGGTATCAAGACCAAGAAGAGCCCCAGCGTATTACCTATTATCAATTGCCAGAGTTCTGGTTGTTAAAAAACTGGAATGATCAGTGGCTGGCGGTGTCTATTGAAGAGAGCTACCTGTTTCCAAGCCTTAGCTCAGAACATTCATTGAAATCAGACAAGCTATCTATATCAGACAAACCACCTAAATCGGACGACTAAATTATGCCTGAATTACCCGAAGTTGAAGTGAGCCGTATGGGGATCTCGCCTCATTTAGTTGGTGAGACAATAAAAACGATGACTTTTCGGACACCTAAATTACGTTGGGATATCCCACTTGATTTAAAACAGTTGGAAGGTGAAAAAATACTCGCCATCTCTCGTCGAGCTAAGTATCTGATCATTGAAACTAAGGTTGGTAGTGCCATTGTTCATTTGGGGATGTCTGGCTCACTGCGCGTATTAGATGCCGATTTCCCGGCAGCCAAACACGATCACGTGGATCTTAAGCTCACTAACGGCAAGGTACTGCGTTATAACGACCCACGCCGCTTTGGTGCTTGGCTATGGTCGGCGCCTGATGAAGTCCATCCTGTGTTACTGGGGTCTGGCCCCGAGCCGTTAACAGACGACTTCAATGCCGAATACATAGCTGAGAAGGCTGAGAAACGTAAAGTCGCCGTGAAGCAATTCATCATGGACAATAAAGTGGTGGTGGGGGTCGGTAATATTTACGCCAACGAAGCACTATTTTCTTCACGAATTCACCCTTTGCGACCGGCGAATAAAGTGACAAAAGAAGAGTGGGTATTGCTAACGAAAGAGATCAAACAAGTGCTCGCCACCGCTATCAAACAAGGCGGGACCACTTTAAAGGATTTTGCACAAGCTGATGGCAAGCCTGGATACTTTGCTCAAGAGCTACAGGTTTATGGTAAAGCGAAAGAGGAATGCCCTAATTGTGAGGCTCTGATTCAAGAGTTAAAAATAGGGCAGAGAAACACGTTCTTCTGTGAACAGTGCCAAGTATAAAAAAACTGAACTTATGTTCACTTTTTTACGCTAGTAGATAGGCAGGCTAGTAGCTACAATTACACTAATGATATGAATTGAGAATAGTAGAATGAAATATTTAGTAACTGGCGTTGCCGGTTTTATCGGCTCTGCAGTGTCAGAGCGACTATGCGCAGCAGGCCATGAAGTTGTCGGTATTGATAACTTGAATGACTACTACGAAGTCTCACTGAAGCATGACCGTCTGAAACGTATCGAGCATGAAAACCTGACCTTTATCGAGCTGGATCTTGCTGATAGAGAGGGCATGGCGAAGCTGTTTGCTGAGCAAAAATTTGACCGTGTGATTCATTTAGCAGCGCAAGCGGGTGTTCGTTACTCAATTGATAACCCAATGGCGTATGCCGATAGCAACCTTGTCGGTCACTTAGCTATTCTTGAAGGCTGTCGCCATAATAAGGTTGAACACCTCGTTTATGCTTCATCGAGCTCCGTTTATGGCTTGAATCAAAAAATGCCATTCCATACAGCAGACAGTGTTGATCACCCGATCTCACTATACGCCGCGACCAAGAAATCGAATGAGTTGATGGCACATACCTATTCTCATTTATACGACGTACCGACGACCGGTCTACGTTTCTTCACTGTTTACGGCCCTTGGAGTCGCCCTGATATGGCGATGTTCAAGTTTGCGAACTTAATTGTAGCGGGCAAAGAGATCGACATTTACAACAATGGCGACATGATGCGTGATTTCACTTATATCGATGATATTGTTGAAGGTATTATTCGTGTGCAAGACCGTATTCCAGCCAAGCAACCAGATTGGACGGTTGAGCAAGGCTCACCAGCAACCAGTTCTGCTCCGTATCGTGTATTTAATATCGGTCATGGCAGCCCGGTTAAATTAATGGACTACATCGAAGCATTAGAAAGCGCTCTAGGTATTGAAGCGAAAAAGAACTTCATGCCAATGCAGCCTGGTGATGTGTATGCGACTTATGCAGATACTGAAGATTTGTTTGAAGCGGTTAGTTACAAACCTCAAGTTAAGATCCAAGAAGGCGCAAAAGCGTTCGCGGATTGGTATAAAGCCTATTACTCATTGTAATAATCGATGGTTTCGAACTAAAAATAGCGCTCAATGAGCGCTATTTTCGGTTTTGAACACAGGGTTATTTCACTGTTTTTCGTTTGATTTCGTCTGCGACTTTTTGTGGTACAAACTGGCTAATATCACCGCCATGAATCGCGACTTCACGGACAATCGTTGAAGAGAGGAAGGCATATTCTTCAGAAGGGGTAAGGAACACGCTTTCAAGCCCTGGCAGTAACTTGCGGTACATACTGGTGAGACCAAATTCGTATTCAAAATCCATGGTTGTTCTGAGGCCACGTACCAACACGTTCGCTTGCTGTTGTTTAGCAAAATCGACCAGTAACCCCGAAAACCCTTCAACAGAGACATTCGGGATATGAGCCACGGCATCACGCAGTAGCTCTACTCGTTCATCTAACTCAAACATGGTCTTTTTACTTGGGCTCTCAGCTACCCCAACGGTGATATGGTCAAACATGCTAGCGGCACGAACGATAATATCAAGGTGACCATTGGTGACGGGATCAAACGTTCCAGGGTAGATGACGTGTGTGCTCATATTAGCGTTCCTTGCTTAATGTTCTGTTTGGAATTCAGAACGTTGTCTGAATATCGTGTCGGGCGAGAAGTGAGTGCTTTATCGAGTCGCTGCTTGACCATATCGACGGAGATGTCTTTCATCAGGTCATCGCCCTTGGCACGAGTTCCCCATGGAAGTTCTTGCACGGGTTTGCCTTGTTGTTCTTCTACATGCTGTTGATACACACTTGCCACGATATCGAGATCGTTGTAAGGGCCAGTTCTACGAGGATCACTGTGTGCGTACAAGCCAATTACCGGTGTTGACTGTGTGGTTGCCAAGTGGGCAGGCCCAGTATCAGGTGCCAACACAACCGTTGCATGTTTCAGTACAGCAGTCAGTTGCTTTAAGTTCGTCTTGCCAATCAAGTTAGTGACAGGCGACGGGCATAATTTTTCGATGTCTTTACCTAGGTTAACTTCTCTTGGCGCCGGAGAACCACATAACACCACTTGCATGCCTTGTTCGACAGCATAATCAGCAATAGCAGCGTATCGCTCTGTTAGCCAGTTGCGCGAGTCTTTGCTGGCAGCAGGCGAGATAACCAGTGTAGGTTGGTTGGCTATGGTGCTGATTGCTAGCTCTTCATCTTTTGGCGTTAATGGAATAGTCCATTGAGGTTTATCGAAAGGCACACCAATGTAGCGCGCAAATTCGGCAAAGTTATCTAACACATGAAATTTTTCTGAGATAGGAAGTTGGCGATTGGTGAACAGTGATTGACCTTCACGAGTACGGTTTTTACCAAAGCCCACTTTATACCTTGCTTTGATCCCCCAAGATAGCACGCTGGCTCTCAGTGCCGCTTGCATGTGCAGCAGTGCGTCAAATTTACGATCAGAGAGCTGTCGCCATAATTCACGCATTCCTTTGAAGCCTTGTTTTTTATCGAAAACAATCACCTCAATACCCGGAAGATCGCCGATTAGCATGGCTTCGATTTTCCCCGTGATCCAGGTGATTTTAGTTTCAGGCCACTGCTTCTGAATGGCTTGAACCACAGAAATAGCATGACAAACATCGCCAATAGCGGAAAGACGAAGTATGCAAAGAGATTGAGGTGCAGTTGAGAACAGTGACATAAAGTGCCCGAAAAAGTGAATAACATCAGAATTATGCAGATACTCGCATTAGTTGTAAAATAGCAATGACGAAAAGCGACCCAAAGGCCTCATAGATGGAAACAATTAGCACCAACAACCAAACAATTTGGTATGACCCTGAACTTTTGGCTCAGGTACCAGAGGGCGATATCGATCAGATCTTTGAGGCTGAATATTGGCAGCAACAAGACGCCATTTCAGGCAGTGCTCAAGGACGAGGTACCACATGGTTCATTCAGCTTGATGGTATACAGGCCGCATTGCGCCATTATCGCCGTGGCGGATTGTTTGGGAAGCTAGTCGAAGATCAATATCGTTTCTCTGATTGGGAAAGCACGCGCTGTGCAATGGAGCTCAACGTTCTCAATGTCTTGGCCAATGCAGGTGTTAATGTACCGAAGCCCATTGCTGCTAGAGCCATTAAAAGCGGGCTGCTTTATCGAGCGGACTTAATGTCTGAACGAATTCCCAATGCCAAAGATCTGGTTGATATCTTGGTTGCTCATCCGATAGATGCGAATATTTACCGTAAAATTGGCCAAGAGATAAGAAAAATGCACGATACAGGGGTCAATCATACCGATCTCAACATTCATAATATCCTGCTTGATGATTCGCAAACGGTGTGGATTATTGATTTTGATAAGTGTCGCCAGCAAGCAGGTGATGACTGGAAAGAAAGTAACCTGAATCGCTTGAAGCGCTCGTTCCTAAAAGAAGTGAACAAGCGCCAGATTCAATGGCAAGAGTCCGATTGGATGCATTTGCTTAAGGGTTATCGAAGCGAATAATAAAAAGCGAATTGACCAAATGTAATTAGCTTAAGATGTGCTTCAAGGTTTTTTCCAACGCCCCTCGGTTTTGCTCTATCACTTGATAAGCCGCTAAACCTTTGTCTTTACGTAACTCAGGTTGCGTGAACAGCTCTCTGAGCTGGCCTGCAATTTCATTGCTATTTTGACAAATAGTGACCGCTTGAGCTTCGAGTAGCTTGTCGGTGATCTCACTGAAATTAAAATAACTAGGGCCATTGAGTAAGGGTAACTGAAGAGCTGCGGGCTCTAGCAGGTTATGACCCCCAACTTTATCGCCAATCAGGCTTCCCCCCATAAAGCACACATCAGCACCACCGAGTAGTACCAACATTTCTCCCATCGTATCGGCTATGTACACTTCCACATCAGAGGCGATGGGATGTTGGCTCGTTCGAGTGATGGTATTGAACTGGTAATGTTTGGCCAATTCAGTAACTTGATTAAATCGCTCAGGATGACGAGGCACAATCATCAGTAAGGTATTCGGATTGTCTTTAAGGAGCTGTTTATGAGCGTCTAAGACAATGTCATCTTCGCCTTGATGAGTGCTGGCTGCTATCCATACACAGCGCTCAGAGCCAATTGTTTCACGTAGCGCTTTGCCTTTTTCAACCTGCTCAGAAGAGACCTCAATATCAAACTTGATGGAGCCAGTCACATGCACACATTTACCGTCTAACCCTAATCGTACAAAGCGTTCAGCATCGCTTGGGTATTGGCAAAGTACTTGAGAGAGGTTTTCGGCTAACAGATCGAAAACTGATTGGAATTTAGCATAACGCTGGCACGAGCGTTCAGATAGGCGAGCGTTGAGTACCGAAATCGGTATTCCGGCTTTCGCAACGCAATGCAGTGTGTTTGGCCACAACTCTGTTTCCATTATCAACATTTGCTTTGGTTGGACGACTTTAAGAAAGGCTCGAATACACCAAGAAAAATCAATCGGCATGTAACGATGCTCAACCAAATCACCAAGTTTGGCTATTTGCTCTGCACCTGTACTCGTTGTCGTGGTGACAATGATGGCTTGATCTGGTGCTTGTTGTTTCAATTGCTTGATGATTGGCGTTGCGGCAATCGACTCGCCTACGGATACGGCATGAATCCAAATAGGATTTTTACCATTGATTTGCGGTGTGATGCCGAAATGTTCTTTCCAACGTTGGCCGAAACTCGGTTTTCCAGGTTTGTTCTTATAGAGCCCATACAGCAGTAGCGGAGAGGCTAGTGACAATATCAGAGTATAGAGAAGTCGTATAAGCATAAGAACAGTGACACCAGAGGGTAAAATCAGTATTCAGAAGAGTATTTTCTTCAATCTCGAAAGTAAAGAGCGTTATAATTAAATGCTTAGTTGCACTTTCAAACGGACATGGTGAATTTTATCTCCTCGCTTATGCAAACCGATCAAACCTATCGTTTCTTGCTCTACGTCGAGCAAAATTATTCATTTGCTATCCTTCGCCCATTCTATGACTATGCGAAGCGACTTGGTCATGATGTAAAATGGCTGCTGGTGGGTGACGATGCGTCCGAGCACTTGTTATCAGAGCAAGAGCAAAGAGTCTCTTTAGCCGAAGCGGTGACCTTTAATCCCCATGCCGTCTTAGTTCCCGGCGATCGTGTCCCTGCATTTATTTCAGGGATGAAGGTACAAGTATTCCATGGCTTGAACGAGAGCAAACGTGGGAACTTATACCCTGAGCGTGGTCTATTTGATTTGTATTGCACAGAAGGCCATGAAAGAACCAATTCACTTGAGCCATTAGCCAAACAGCGTGGCTATTTTCAAGTAAAAGAAACCGGGTGGCTGAAGCTGGATAGCTTGTTTAATTATCAAGCAAGTGAACACAATTACGAGAGACCCCAAATTCTATTTGCTTCGACGTTTTCGCCAAGCTTATCGTGTGCTGAGTTGGTTTATGAAGAACTTAAGCGCCTCAGCCAGCTGAGTCAGTGGCAATGGTTAGTGACTCTTCATCCGAAAATGAACCAAGAGACCCGAGCAAAGTATCAGGCGTTGGAAGGCGATAATCTTCTGTTTTTCGATAATGACCGAGTGATTGAAATGCAACATCGTGCTGATGTGATGGTGTGTGATAACTCATCGATATTTCAGGAATTCTTGTTGCTCAATAAGCCGGTAGTCACGGTAAATAATCGAGACCCTCAAGCAAGCTTTATTAATATTACTCAAGCCGAGCTGTTAGAGTCAGCAATTAAGCAAGCGATGCTACCTGATGAAACAAGAGACAAAGCTATCGCCAGTTATGGTCCATCAATCACCCCTTACTTAGATGGGCAATCCTCAGCGAGAGTTCTGAGTGCTATTACTGATGTGCTAGAAAGCGGCTGGCAAGATAACAAGCCAAAAAATTGGATTCGTAACTTTAAAATCCGTAAATCATTAAACTATTGGAAATTCTAGGGCTGAATAATGAAAATATTAGTTTGTGCATCGTATTTACATGCTTGGAATAGTATTCGCCCAGAAGCGGAAATATTTATAGAGCTTGCAAATCAAGGTCATACAGTCACAGTTATGACTCAAGGTGAGTCTGAGTATGTAGATAGGCTTCGAAAAAATGGCATCAAAGTTATTGACTGCTATCCGAAAAGAAAAATTTGCTTTGATACGATTAAGAGAATTAGAAGTGAACTAAAGAGTGGTGCATATGAAATATGTTACGCCTTTAATTCAAAGACTATACCTAATGCCGCATTTGCATGCGTTGGTCTCAAGGTAAAGCTGATTGCGTATCGAGGAACAACCGGTGGTTTGTATCGACATGATCCAAGTGCTTATTTGACTCAACTGCATCCGCGTGTAGATGGCGTAGTTTGTGTGTCTGAGGCAGTTCGACAGGATGTCCTCAAGCGAGTTTGGAAAAACAAAGATAATGTTGTGACTATTTATAAAGGACATCAATTGGAGTGGTATCAAGTCGAACCAACGCCTAGAGAGTCGCTTGGATTGAGTCAGACAGATGTTGTTGCCTTTTGTGCTGCGCACGTTCGCCCTAGTAAGGGTATTTCTACTCTCCTCGAGGCGACGAACTATATTACAGCTCCCAATTTTCACCTGGTGCTTGCAGGCAGTGGCTATGAGCCTCACTTTGATGAGATGAAAAATAGCCCGATCTCAGATAGAATTCATTATATTGGCCATCGTAAAGACATCCCATCATTGATGGCAATGTCAGATATTCAAGTACAACCATCAGTGAGTGGTGAAGGCTTACCGCGTACTATAA
The DNA here is from genome assembly GCF_041439575.1 of Vibrio sp. 5S239. Lineage (NCBI taxonomy): Bacteria > Pseudomonadati > Pseudomonadota > Gammaproteobacteria > Vibrionales > Vibrionaceae > Vibrio > Vibrio sp. 5S239. The sequence goes on from NZ_JBGOOM010000006.1 coordinate 125,957, forward strand.
TTGAAGCGATGGCAAATGGCACAGCGTCAGTCGTGACTACAACTGGAGGAGCTCCAGAACTTGTAGAAAATGGTCAGACAGGTTTTGTTGTACCTACCGCTGACGCTCAGGCATTAGGCGAAGCTATTAACAATATCGCACAAGATAAGCAGCAATGCATTGAAATGGGTATTGCCGCTAAAGAGAGGTTAGCGCTTCATTTTAGTTCTAAAGTGACAGTTGCTGAACACTTAAAGTATTTTGAACATCTACTAGGACATTCAAACTAGCTCAATGAAAAAGGTATATTGATTCAATGAGAACATTATCAGCGTTAATTATCTGCAAGAACGAAGAAGACCGTATTAGACCTTGTTTCGAATCGCTAAAAGGTTTTGCTGATGAAATAATTGTTTATGATTCTGGTAGTACGGACAAAACAGTTGAAATAGCACGAGAATACACGGATAAAATCTGGGTTACAGAAGATTGGCCGGGAGATGGTTACCAAAAAGCTAGGGCTTTTGAGCAGGCCACATGTGATTGGGCCTTAATCATCGATGCTGATGAGTACTTAGATGAAGATATGAAATCTGAAATAACTCGTCAGTTAAGTGATCCGAATTTAGAAGAAGTAGCCTTTAAGTTGCCTTGGGGCAATCTTATCTTAGGTAAGCAGATGCGCTTTGGACGCTCATCTAGAGCTCCTAAACGTCTTTTTAAATGTGATGGGGCTTCGATCACTAAAGTGGTTGTGCATGCCAATGTAGAAACTAAAGGAAAAGTTTCTACTTTAAAGAAAGGTTTTTTGATGCATAACTCATTACGCGGCTTTGATCATTTAATGGAGAAGAGTCGAGCTTATGGTTGGGAGACAACCAAGAAGTACTACAGTAAAGGTAAGCCAAGCTTGGGGATTCCTTTTGCCATCCTTCGTTCAGTTTGGACATTTTTCTTAATTTATATTATCCGTTTGGGGTTTCTAGACGGCAGTCGTGGTCTATTGATGGCGATGAACTTTGCTCAATCCTCATTTAATAAATATGCAGGCCTGTGGTATTTGGAACAAGAAGCTAAGCTGAAAAGTAATAAGCATTAAAACAAAAAAATTAATAGAGATTTTAATATGTTAAATAACAAAACAGTATTAATTACCGGTGGTACAGGCTCATTTGGCAAACAGTTCATCAAAACGATTTTAGAGCGTTACCAGGACGTAAAGAAAATTATTATTTTCTCTCGTGATGAATTGAAGCAGTTTGAGATCAAGCAGCAATATCCACATAAGGATTTTCCACAATTACGTTTCTTCATCGGTGATGTTCGTGACCGTAATCGTATGATTCAAGCGTGTGAAGACGTTGATGTCATTATCCACGCCGCTGCGATCAAACAAGTAGACACAGCTGAGTACAACCCGACTGAATGTATTCGTACCAATATTGATGGCGCAGAGAATGTGATTAGTGCAGCTCTTGCGTGTGGTGTGAAAGATGTCGTTGCTCTCTCGACCGATAAGGCATGTGCACCAATTAACTTATATGGTGCTACGAAACTTGCATCGGATAAGTTATTTGCAGCTGCAAACAATATTAAAGGCTCAAAAGACATTCGTTTTAGTGTTGTTCGTTATGGCAACGTAATGGGCTCGCGCGGTTCGGTTATTCCATTCTTTATGCAGAAAAAAGAAGAAGGTGTACTGCCAATTACACATGAAGAGATGACGCGTTTTAATATTTCTCTTCAAGATGGCGTGAATATGGTGATGTATGCACTTGAAAACCATTTGGGTGGTGAGATCTTTATTCCTAAGATCCCTTCATACAAAATCCTAGATATCGCTGAAGCTGTTGCGCCGGGCATGGCAACGAAGGTTGTTGGCATTCGCCCAGGAGAAAAACTTCATGAAGAAATGATCACTGATACTGATTCTCTCAATACAATTGATTTAGGTCGTTATTACGCGATCCTTCCTTCTGTCTCTTTTACATACACAGAAGATGAGTACATGAATCACCATAAGGCTGAGAAAGTGCCTTTTGGTTTTAAATACAACTCAGGCACCAATACTGAGTGGGAAACGATTGAAGGTCTACGTGACCTAATCAAAGAACATGTTGATCCTAAATTTACAGTGTGAGTAGAACAGTGATTCCATACGGCAAGCAAGATATCAGTCAGCAAGACATTGATAGTGTAGTTGATGTCCTTAAATCTGATTTTCTAACTCAGGGACCACAAGTGCCTGCGTTTGAAAAAGCGTTAACAGAACATACTGGTGCTCAGTATGCGTTAGCAGTGAATAGTGCAACCTCCGCCCTACATATTGCTTGTCTCGCTTTAGATTTGGGTGAAGGTGACTGGTTGTGGACAACACCGGTTACTTTTGTTGCGTCTGCAAACTGTGGTCTTTATTGCGGAGCTAAAGTGGACTTTGTTGATATTGATTCAGCAACTTATAACATGTGCCCTAAAAAGCTAGAGCAAAAGCTAATTACTGCTAAAGCCACCGGAACTTTACCTAAAGTCGTGGTTCCTGTTCACTTATGTGGTCAGCCTTGTGATATGGAATCCATTGCTAAGCTAGCCAAAGAATATGGCTTTAAAGTCATTGAAGATGCTTCTCATGCTATTGGTGGTCAATATCATGAACAACCAATCGGTAATTGTAAGTATTCTGATATTACCGTATTCAGTTTTCACCCTGTAAAAATTGTCACAACGGCTGAAGGTGGTGCTGCATTAACGAACCAGAAAGAGCTAGCGGATAAAATGGCTCTCTTGCGCAGTCATGGTATTACACGAGATCCTGAAATGATGACGGAAGCTTCTCATGGAGGCTGGTATTACCAACAGGTTGATTTAGGTTTCAACTACCGCATGACAGAACTTCAAGCAGCGTTGGGTGTCACGCAAATGCAGCGTCTTGATGAATTTGTTGCGGCGCGCCATGTGTTGTCTAAGCGCTATAATCAAATGTTATCTGAATTACCTTTAGTACTTCCTTATCAACTGGAAAACACGTACTCAGGTCTGCATTTATTCGTAATTCGTTTGAAGTTAGATGAGATATCACTAACTCATAAACAAGTGTTTGATGCCCTGCGTGAAAATGGTATTGGCGTTAATTTACATTACATACCGGTTCATACTCAGCCATATTACCAGGTTATGGGCTTTACTGAAGGGGATTTCCCTGAATCAGAACGTTACTATCAAGAAGCGATCTCACTGCCAATGTTCCACGGTATGACGGAAGCACAGCAAAATACCGTTGTTCGTGTAGTAACCGAAATTTTGACAGGTAAATAATGAACGTTGCTATTATTCCTGCACGTGGTGGCAGTAAGCGTATTCCTCGTAAAAATATTAAGCACTTCCATGGCAAGCCTATGATCGCTTACTCAATCGAAGCTGCACTTGCTTCGGATTGTTTTGATAAGGTGATTGTCTCTACTGATGATGCTGAGATAGCCGAGGTAGCGAAAAAATATGGTGCTGAAGTGCCATTTTTACGGCCTTCAAATATCTCCGATGATTATGCTACCACCATGGATGTGATGCACCATGCAATAACTTGGTGCGCTAACAATGGCTGGGATATTGGTGATGTTTGTTGTTTGTACGCCACCGCTCCGTTTGTTTTACCTGAAGATCTTCAGAAAGGCTATGAGCTACTTAGGGGAACGAGTGTGCAATTTACATTTAGTGCCACATCGTTTCCGTTTCCGATTCAGCGTGCAATTAAGCTTGATGAGCAAGGTTCTGTTTCGATGTTTTCGCCTGAAAACGAACAGGTAAGATCACAAGACTTGGAAGAAGCGTATCACGATGCTGGCCAGTTTTATTGGGGTCGCAAAGATGCTTTCTTGAATAAATTATCGGTGTTTTCCAGCCACTCTAAGGCCGTGCTCTTACCGAGAAAACGCGTTCAAGATATTGATAACCAAGAAGACTGGGAACTGGCTGAATCTCTTTTCTCAGCATTAAGGTTAGGATAAACCATGAAGGTTACCTTCCGAGTGGATGCGTCACTATTTATCGGTAGTGGCCACGTCATGCGCTGTTTGGTGCTTGCAGATATATTAAAGAGTAGAGGTTTCTCCGTATACTTTGCTTGTCTGCCTCAACCTGGGGACATGATCGCATATATCCGTGATAGAGGCTTTGACGTATTAGAGTTGACTCCCTCTTGCCTACCTATGACTCCCTCTCATAGCGCTGATTATAAAGCTTGGCTTCAACGTAGCGTTGAAGAAGATGCAAATGACTTTTTATCCAAAGTTGATTATTCCGAATGGGTGATTGTGGATCACTATGCGCTGGACCGTGAATGGGAAAGTATTATTATTGGTAAGCTGTCATGCGCTACTTTATCGATAGATGACCTTAACCGTGAACACTGTAGTGATATTATTCTTGACCAAAACCTATGGCCGAACCTTGAAGAAAGATATTCAAATTGTTCTGCTATCAAGCTCCTTGGTCCTGAATATGCTCTTTTAAGAGAGAGTTTTTCAATATTGCGAGGTTCCCCCCGAGATTCAATATCCAATCAACTTTTAGTCTTTTTTGGTGGAACAGATCCTACAAATGAGTGCGAGAAGTTTATTCTTGCAGCAAATGAGTTTAAGAGGCTCCCGTTTAATACTATTTTGATCACGGGGAGAATTAACCCTCGTTTTGATACTTTGTCAAAGCTTAATCAAAATCGAAGTGTAGCAATATATAAGAACTTAGAGAGCTTCGACTTATCTTTAAGCAACAGTAAATATGCGATTGGTGCTTCGGGAGTCAGTAATTGGGAGCGGTTCTGCCTGAAAGTTCCTGCTTCAATAGTTTCCGTCGCGGAGAATCAAGTAGTACTTTCTAATTACTTGTCTGATTTAGGATTTGTTGAATATTTAGGTGAAGGCACAACGACTACTACCAATACTTATAGGGATGAGTTAACACGTCTATACGAAAGGTGGGAGCACATCAAACCTTTTAGTGATTTTGAAGTTGATGGCTTCGGTGCGAATAAGGTCGTTCAAACAATGGAGAGCTTTTGTCGTGAAAAAAAGAGTGATTAAATTTAGGCTACTTGAAGAAAGCGATTTAGAAGAAATTCTCGCTTGGAGAAACTCTCCAGATGTTAGAAAAAACATGTACACCTCTCATGAAATCACTATGGATGAGCATAAGTCATGGTTTTCTAGCATGTGCAAGGATAGTTCAAAAGAGTATTTTTTAGCTGAGTTAAATGGAGAGCCAGCTGGGGTTGTTGGATTTACAGATATAAATCGAATTCCTGGAATCGCTTCTTGGGCATTTTATGCGTCGCCCAATGCGGTAAGAGGTACCGGATCTTTGATGGAATATCGGGCCCTAGAGCACGCATTTACTGAATTAGATTTGCACAAATTACGCTGTGAGGTTTTAGGCTTTAATCAACCGGTGGTGAAATTACACTCCAAATTTGGTTTTAAAGTTGAAGGTACTCATCGAGATGCTTTCTTCAATGGGACTGAATATCACGATGTAGTACATTTGGGTATCTTTTCACATGAGTGGAAAGATATTAGAAACCTTATGAAAGATAAATTGAGAGTATACGAAGAAAATGAATAAAAACATATACATCGATAATCGAGAAATTGGTCCTAATTGCCCTCCCTATATTATTGCTGAGCTTTCTGCTAACCATAATGGCGATATAAACCGAGCTTTTCAGATTATGGAAGAAGCAAAAAAAGCAGGTGCTGATGCGATTAAACTTCAAACCTATACCCATGAAACTATCACTATGGATAGTGACTCGGAAGAGTTTCAAATTCATGGCGGTTTATGGGATGGCCAAACTCTGTATGAGTTGTATAAAGAAGCGCATATGCCTTGGGAATGGCACAAGCCTTTGTTTGAAAAAGCAAAAGAGTTAGGTATTACGATATTTAGTTCACCATTTGATTTTACCGCTGTAGATTTATTAGAGGAGCTAGACGCTCCCGCATACAAAATAGCATCTTTCGAAGTGGTTGATTTACCTCTGATTAAGCGTGTTGCTCAAACGGGTAAGCCGATGATTATCTCAACGGGAATGGCCAATGAGGAAGAGATTGCAGAAGCAGTAAAAACTGCGAGAGATAACGGGTGTAAGGAATTGGTTGTATTACATTGTGTTAGTGGCTATCCAGCCCCTGCAGAACAATATAACTTAAAGACGATTGCCGATATCGCAGAGCGGTTTGACGTTTTATCTGGCCTTTCTGATCACACTATCGACAATGCTACCGCCGTTGCTTCGGTTACTCTAGGTGCATGTTTGATAGAAAAGCATGTCACGATGGATCGAAATGGTGGCGGTGCCGATGATAGCTTTTCTCTTGAGCCTCATGAATTAGCAGCATTATGTAAAGACACGAAAACGGCTTGGCAAGCGATGGGGCAAGTGAACTACGAAAGAACAGAAGCTGAAAAGGGGAATGTTAAGTTCCGTCGTTCTTTATATGTAGTAAAGGATATTGCTAAGGGTGAATTTTTGACGCCTGAAAATGTTCGTAGCATCCGACCTGGGTTTGGTTTAGCCCCAAGATACTACGAAGAGATTATAGGAAAAAAGGCTTCATCTAATATAGAGGCAGGGACTCCTTTATCGTTGGGTTTATTTGAATAAAAAATCATGTCATTTTAGATAGCTGGATAGAGATTCTCTTTTGAAGGCTATCTTCGTTTTTTTCTAGTTCACTTATAATATCGACAAAGTTAGAAACTTCATCATCTGGAATTATTTTATATATATCACAGTATTCTTCCATTCCGATACCTGCTGAAGAGTTAATGGATATGATATTAACTGTATCTATACTCGATAGTAAATATATCTCCAAAGGCAGCTTACTCGACAAGAAAGTCACACCTTTTTCTTTGAATGATGAATAATCTGATTCATTTTCCTTTGGATGCAGCTTTAAAACCGGGTCAAAACCTTCCCTTTTACTTTCCGATATTATCAAGTCATAAATTTTATAAAAGAAGTCATCATTAACAAGTTTGCCCTTCAGTTTTTTGAAGGTCGGCTGTGTGGCGATGATTAATGTTTTTCTATTTAGATCATGAGAACCATCAAACCTGAAGCAGCGTTGAATATTTGAAATATTCGTTTTGTTTTTGGATAAAACTAGTTTTTCCCCTTTATGTCGTACTGATTCCGGTAGTTTTTCTGGGTGTATTACATGGATATTATTACATTGTTTTCGTTCGCCAAATACATGGTGCTTGGGTGTTTTATTTGACAGGAAACGAAAGAGTTGTTTTAATTTTGAATCTATTTTGTGTTCAACATAATTCCCCATACCATCTTCAATCATTGAGTATGATGGAGATAGCAGTCGAAACAGTCTGGACATTTTGTTGTTATCATTGTAAAGATATAACATTGTAATTATAGAATTAAAGTTCAATTTATCATCGTACTTCTGTAATAACTTTACTAGAATTAACTTTAAGTGTTTAGAAATTGGCCAGCCACGAAGAGAACATAATAAAATGTATCTTCCAACATATCCACTTTCCTTTATATGCTTAACTAGTAATTTCCTGCTTACTAGTATTAATTCTATATTTTCCGGTAGTGTTTTAGTGTTTATATCATCTGGTTCAACCTCTTGATAATCATAAAAGAAAATTATTTTCGATAATGTATCACTGTCTGAATTCTGTGACCTATACAGGCTAAATAACAGGTGTCGAACTGTTGAACAAATATATAAATCCATTATTTCTCCTTCTCCTTTTCATTTTTTATTTTATTTATCAGTATTATCGATGTGAATAGATAAAGGAAGTATGTTCCTGGATGAGATAGAGGTATATAACTTAATCCTGCTGAGAATATAAAAATTGGCATTATTATAAGAAGTGCAGAGTAACTTGATTTAAAATTCCTTATGCCATATACAAATGGTAAAAGTAAGACTAAAAAATATAACAAGGCTCCAATGAAGCCATATTTTACAGTCCGATCTATTATGCTATTGTGAAAGTTTTTATTATCAAACCAGTTTAAAGAACGATGAACTTTTTTCTTTTTTAACAAGTCATCAATTATCTTGAGGTGTGCCGTTTGACCTAACCCTAACCAAGATTTATTATCTTCTATTATATTATACCCAATTATCCATAATTGAAGCCGTATACCCCATGATGAGTGTAAATTACCTTCTTGAAGTTGCTTTACTTCTGTTATAGAGCGGTCAATTCTATTTTCTACTACTGGGTAGCTTAATATAGACATTGTCGTAAATAAAGAAAGACTAATTAAAGTGATTTTCCAACTTTTTTTCTTTATGAATATAAGAGCAGTAATGGCTATATAAGCTATAATTAAAGCGAGCCACGTGCCTCGAGTATCAACAAGAACGACATTTATACTTAACAATATGAAGTTAATAACTGATAGGGCAGAGAGTATTCTACTCTTACTAATGTAACAGAAATAAAGTGCAATTAAAGAAAGTAAACCTAAAAAATTCGAGTATGGTATTGCATTTAGAGGCAGTTCAAATCGGCTTAGATTTTTAACTTCAATAATATCTATGGTTTGATAGGATATATATATAGAGCTTATTGTAGTTATTAATATTAATGTTTTATAACGAATTTTCTTAGGGAAAGATATTGAAGAGTATAAAAGTGTGCTAATGAGAACTCTTATTTCTGATGAACTATAGCCATTTTGATAATATTTAAATGTAGCATAAGCTGTACATACTAGAATCAATATTATAATGTTGTTGTGTTCTATTTTTATATGATCAAGTTTTACTATGCTACATAATATCTTTGTTACCAAAGATATTATGATCAGAGCGACTAGAATCTTATCCCCATTATGGACGATAAACAGACCACTAACAGCCCAATAAATGGGTAGCAAGTGTATAAATTGCATTATATTTCGAAACATATTATTTGTATGGATTGAGATTACTTTCAGGACGAGTCTTAAGCAGCCTTAAGATCCACATATATTGCTCTGGTTTTTTACTCACATAATCTTCAATACATTGATTCATCATACGTGCATCTTGTTCTTCACTTCCTGTTGGAAATGGAAGCGCAGGGTAAAAGTCCAGGGTGTATTGGCCCGTATTACTATCGTATTGAGCAAACAAGGGAACAATTTTAGCTTTGCTCAGTTTAGATAGACGGCCAAGGCCTGAGATGGTTGCTTTTTGTGTCGCGAAAAAGTCAACGAAGACACTGTGATCCCGGCCAAGATCTTCATCGGGTAGGTAGTAGCCAAGGTAGCCGTCACGTACTGACTTGATGAAAGGTTTGATACCGCCGCTACGATCGTAAACTCGTCCACCATATTGAACACGTTGCCTGTGCATTAACCAGTCACTGAGCTTATTTTTCTGTGCTTTTGCCATGGCTGATACCGGAAGGTTACGCGATGCCAGCAATACCGCTGGGATATCGATAGCCCATGTGTGCGGAACCAACAAGATAACGTTCTCTCCGCTGTCCGTCATATCGGTTAGGTTACTCAGGCCGTTTATCGAGGTGTTGTTTTCTAGCCAGCCTTTACTCTTTAAGGTCAGTGAGGCAAACCCCATCAAAAATGAGATGGAAGTAACGTATGAGTGATAGAGAGTTTCTTCGCGCTGTTCTACCGATTGCTCGGGAAAGCACATCTCAAGGTTTACGCGAGCTCGGCGGTTAGCCTTATTCTTGATTTTTACAGCTTGCTTAGCCATAAACTTAGCTAATATCAAGCGAATGCTATTAGGCAAGAAGCAGACTAAAGACGATAACAAAACAGCAATCCAAGTTCCCCAGTACTTAGGCGCTAGAAAACCCCATTCAAACTCAGGGTTGTAAGCTTTTGGATCAAAATCATTGCGTTGTGTGGTCATTCATTCACTACATTATTTAAATCAGAGAGTTAACTTTATATTGGTCACTCTGGGAATGATTATATTCGTTAGGCATTACCAATAATACACACTAAAAATAGGATGTATTATTGGTCTTAATCTTAAATATACCGTTAAGCGTTTACGATCTTCATGTACTCAGCAATGCCATCGGCTACTGCTTTAAACTTGATATCGCAACCTGTATTGCGAAGCTTAGTTAAGTCGGCTTGAGTGAATTCTTGGTAAGCACCTTTTAAATGCTCAGGGAAAGGAATCGTTTCGATTTCGCCTTTACCATGGTGCTTGATGACTGCCTTGGCGACTTCTTCAAACGATTCAGCATTGCCTGTACCTAGATTAAAGAGGCCAGATACACCATTTTCTAAGAACCACAAGTTGACCGCCGCGACATCACCGACATACACAAAATCACGTTTGAAAGTTTCGCTACCTGCAAACAACTTCGGGTTTTCACCGGCGTTCATTTGATTGTTGAGGTGGAATGCGACTGAAGCCATGCTGCCTTTGTGTTGTTCACGAGGACCGTATACATTGAAATATCGGAAACCAACGATTTGTGGAAGCGTTTCGTTGTGTGCTGCTGCATCCGCGGTTAAGCGACGAACATAGTTATCAAACTGCTGTTTTGAATAGCCGTAGACATTCAATGCACCTTCGTACTCTCGCTCCTCGATGAAAGTATCGGTTTCACCGTAAGTCGCAGCTGAAGAGGCGTACAAGAAAGGGATTTCACGCTCAACACAGTAATGAAGTAGCTCTTTTGAGTATTCATAGTTGTTGAGCATCATGTATTTGCCATCCCACTCGGTAGTGGCAGAGCATGCACCTTCATGGAAAATCGCTTCAATGTGACCGAAATCATCACCAGCCATGACTTGAGTTAGGAAATCATCACGATCCATGTAATCTGTGATATCTAGGTCAACAAGGTTCTTAAACTTCTTGCCATCTTTTAAGTTGTCGACAACTAGAATATCGTTGTGGCCTGCTTCATTGAGCGCCTTAACAATATTGCTGCCAATCATGCCAGCACCACCCGTTACGATAATCATAACTTTCTAACTCTTTTGAATACAAAACTGCCACCAGTATAGCAAGAATTGGATAAAGCGGGCTAGTGGAATAATTCCCCAACCGGAGTATGATACGGCAAGCTAAGTTATAATTTTTATTGAGTTAATAGCTCAAAACATAGGTATTATCATGAAGATTGCAGTAGCCGGTACCGGATATGTAGGTCTATCAAATGCAATGTTGTTAGCGCAGCATCATGAAGTAATCGCGGTAGATATCATTGAAGACAAAGTGACAATGCTAAACAACAAGCAGTCGCCGATTGTTGATAATGAGATTGAGCACTTTCTGTCAAATAAGACTTTGAATTTCAGGGCAACAACAGACAAAGCAGCATACAAAGATGCCGAGTTCGTTATCATTGCCACACCAACTGATTATGATCCGAAAAATAATTATTTCGATACCAGTTCTGTGGAGTCGGTTATTAAAGACGTCATGGATATCAATCCAAATGCCGTAATGGTGATCAAATCAACGGTCCCTGTTGGCTATACTGAGCGCGTTAAGCAAGAGCTGAACTGTGAAAACATTATGTTCTCACCTGAGTTTTTACGTGAAGGCAAAGCCCTGTACGATAACCTACACCCATCACGAATTATCGTGGGTGAGTGCTCTGAACGCGCTAAAGTATTTGCTAATCTTCTGGTGGAAGGTGCTGAAAAAGAGAACATCGATGTGCTCTTTACCAATTCAACAGAAGCTGAAGCGGTAAAACTATTCTCTAATACTTATCTCGCGATGCGAGTTTCTTACTTCAATGAGCTTGATTCTTACGCGGAAGCGCATGGCTTGGATTCTCGTCAGATCATCGAAGGTGTTGGCTTAGATCCTCGTATTGGTAATCACTACAATAACCCTTCATTTGGTTACGGTGGTTACTGCTTACCGAAAGATACCAAACAGTTGTTAGCGAATTACCAAGATGTACCAAACAACATTGTTGGTGCCATCGTTGATGCTAACCGAACCAGAAAAGATTTTATTGCGGATTCCATTATCAAGCGATCTCCTAAGATTGTTGGCATCTATCGATTGATAATGAAAGCCGGTTCGGACAACTTCCGTGCTTCTTCGATTCAAGGCATCATGAAGCGTTTGAAAGCTAAAGGTATTGAAGTGGTCGTATTCGAACCTGTGTTAGAGGAAGAGCATTTCTTTAACTCGAAGGTTTATTCTGACCTAGAAGCGTTCAAAGCTGTATCGGATGTGATTGTATCTAACAGAATGGTTGATGAACTCTCCGATGTTGCAGACAAGGTATACACACGAGACCTTTTTGGCAGTGATTGATTACAGCAGCTATTGATTATTGATTATTGATTACAGCAGCGATTCATTGCAGTGAATTTTAGCGATTGCTAATTCGACCAGATGTTAACAGCTCGATCTATCCGTTTAGTGGCGATATACTGAACCATTGAACGGATAGGGATACTAATGACTAATGAAAACACGTGACAAGATTGTTTACGCGGCGCTAGAACTTTTTAATGAGCACGGCGAGCGTAGTATTACGACCAATCATATTGCTGAGTATATCGAGATCAGCCCTGGTAACCTTTACTACCACTTTCGCAACAAACAAGAAATTGTCCGTGATATCTTTACTCTCTATTCGACAGAGCTGCTTGAAAGGTTCACCCCTATTCAAGGGCAACAAGAAAGCCTGACGCTACTAAAGCGCTACTTAGATTCTATCTTCACGCTGATGTGGAAGTACCGATTCTTCTATGCCAATCTACCGGAAATATTGTCGCGTGATGAAAAGCTCCATCTTGATTACATGGCCGTACAAGAAAAGCTGCAAACCAATCTTGTGGGTATCATGAGAGCCTTCGTTGAGTTGAACTTGCTCAAAGCAACAGATGCAGAAATGAAGTCGATGGTGACGTCTCTTCACTTGATTGCATCGGGTTGGTTGGCGTATCAGTCTGTCATGTCGCCAAAAGCTCAAATTACCGAGCAAGTGGTCCATCAAGGAATGCTGCAGATGATCGCGACGGTTAAACCCATTGCAACAGCCCAAGGCTTTGAGCAACTAACGCTATTAGAAGATGGTGTCAGGGCGTTGAACTCAAAGTAGAAAGAGACGAGTAAGCGAGATACGGGTAACGAAGAGCTTTACTCGCATCCCGTATCTGCTCTTACCTAACCAACCAACTCTTCGGGTTTTGAGCTTTACTATTTCTACGGATTTCAAAGTAAAGCGATGGACGGGTTTGGCCGCCAGTGTTACCGACAAGTGCAATAGCTTCACCTGCTTTCACCTTATCACCTTCTTTTTTCAATAGCGCTTGGTTAAAGCCGTAGAGCGTCATATCGCCTTTACCGTGGTCGAGCAATACAACCAGTCCATAACCCCTTAAATATTCGGCAAAAACGACCGTTCCGGAGTAAACCGACTTTACTTGCTGACCGTAATTCGCGTTGATCACCATGCCTTTCCAGTTTACTTGGCCAGTTTGACGAGAGCCGTAGTTATGTAGGACATTCCCTTTTATTGGCCAAGGCAGCTTTCCTTTGCGCTTGGCTAAACCATCCATAGGGACAGAGTTCTGTCTCTCGCGAGCGGCTTTCTCTGCTTTGGCAATCTCGGCTTTGAGGCGAGTTTCATTGCGCTGGAGTTCCGCTAAATAACTCTTGTCACCGGAGATATTATTTCTAATATTACCAACCGTTTTCTTACGTTGAACTTGTGTCTGTGACAGCTTATCGCGCTTTGTCGTTTGTTGTTTTAAAAGCGTTGTTATTTGTTCTTGCTCAAGTTGGCGTTGTTTCTGGCTTTCTGCTAATTCCCGTTGAGTGTGTTCAATCGTATTTATCGTTGCAGAGCGAGCTTTAGCAAGATGTTGGTAGTAGTGGCTAATGCGGTCTTCTTCAACACCGGTATTGAGGATATGAGAAGAGGCTTTCGCTCGACTTGTCATATAGTAAGTTTGAATCAGTTGTTCTAACTTGTCTGTCTGCACTTTTTTTTGAGCGGTGAGTTCTGTGATCTTTGTGTTCAAGTTGGCAATGTTAGCATTGGCCGTCTTGAGTTGCTTTTTGCTATCTAAAATCGCTTTTTCAAGTGAAGCAATGGCAAGCTCTTGCTTCTTTAGATTGGCTTGCAACGTATCCAGTTTTTTTTGCTGTGAAGATAGGGCTTTTTGTTGACGAGATATTTCGCTCGACACACCTTTTAGCTCACCTTGCGATGCGGCAAATGACGATGAAGATAAAACAGCAACACAAAGGCTGGTCGATATCAAAAGAGTCGTATTAATGGCGAGAATTTTTTTCTTCATTATTGTCATTCAGTGTCTTTTTTAGTTATCAGGTCGCACGCGTTTTTTGAGTCTTTCCCAGAGCAAGCCTTTTTCATCCCGACACTCGCATCTCGTTACTGCGCTTAAATCCCATCACCATAGATAAAATGCTGTGAGCGACCGTTAAACCCTTGGTCCATATCCAAAGACGGTTTATCCGTTTGTGGTTTGCCGACAATCTTGGCTGGAACACCAGCAACGGTAGTATGGGGAGGCACGGCTTGAAGTACCACAGAGCAAGAACCTATCTTAGCTCCTTCGCCCACTTCAATGTTGCCCAAAATCTTCGCACCGGCCCCAATCATGACACCTTCGCGAATCTTAGGGTGACGATCACCACCTTCTTTACCGGTACCACCCAATGTAACGTCTTGAAGAATCGACACATCATTTGCAACTACAGCCGTTTCACCAATCACAATACCTGTAGCGTGGTCGAGCATGATTGCTTTACCAATACGAGCCGCTGGGTGAATGTCCACTTGGCAGGCGACTGAAATTTGGTTTTGTAAGTAAGTAGCAAGCGCGATGCGCCCTTGTTTCCATAACCAATTCGCCACGCGGTAGCCTTGTAGAGCATGATACCCTTTTAAATAAAGCAGAGGCATTGAATACATTTCAACGGCGGGGTCGCGGGTGACCGTCGCGCAAATATCACAAGCGGCGGCGTCAATGATGTCTGCATCTTCCGCGAAGGCTTGTTCAACCACTTCGCGCACAGCCATTGCTGGCATTGAAGCGGTTTTGAGTTTATTGGCAAGAATATAACTAAGCGAAGCACTCAAACTGTCGTGATTGATAATTGTGGCGTGGTAAAAACTCGCTAGCATAGGCTCTTGTTCTGATTGCTCGCGAGCTTCCTTCACGATGCATTGCCAAACTTTTTGCTGTTCACAGTGTTTCATTCTTCCATCCATCTTATCTATTTTATTCCACGACTGAATACGCGATGTTATCGCTCTGACTTTTTGTCTCGAGCAAGTAGGTCTTGCGCCGCTAAGTGAGCATCTTTCCCTTGATACAGCACTTGATAAATTTGTTCAACAATTGGCATCTCAACGCCCATACGCTCTGATAGTAACCAAACTTCTTTGGTGTTGCGATAACCTTCGACCACTTGGCCGATTTCTTCTTGCGCCGTGTCGACGTCTTTACCTGAACCTAAAGCTAAACCAAAACGACGGTTACGAGATTGGTTATCGGTACATGTCAGCACTAAGTCGCCCAGTCCAGCCATGCCCATAAAGGTTTCTGGTTGCGCACCAAGTGCGGCGCCTAGTCGGCTCATTTCAGCCAAACCACGGGTTATCAAAGCCGTACGTGCATTGGCACCAAAGCCAATACCATCTGACATGCCTGCGCCGATAGCGATGACATTTTTAACTGCGCCGCCAAGTTGCATGCCGATGAAATCTGAGTTTGCGTATACGCGGAATGTTTTGCCGCAGTGGATCTTCTCTTGCAGCTCTTCTAGGAACTTTTCATCTGGCGAAGCCACTGAAATGGCGGTGGGCATACCCATCGCCAGTTCTTTAGCAAAAGTAGGGCCAGACAAAACAGCCAGCGAGTAGCCATCACCCAGAACATCATGTGCGACATCTTTCAGTAGGCGCCCTGTCTCTGGCTCCAAACCTTTGGTGGCCCAGCAGATGCGAGAGTTCGTCGTTAAGTACGGCTTCAGGTTGTTGAGCACGATACCAAACACATGGCTAGGAACGACAATGAGAAGGTCACGGCTTGCAGTGACTGCTTTTTCTAAATCCGACTCAATGATTAAACTTTCCGGAAAATCGATATTGGGTAGAAACGCATTGTTAGCTCGCTCTAATTCGAGACGTGCCATATGCACAGGATCATGTCCCCAGAGAACAACATTGGCACCGTTACGAGCTAGAGATATCGCTAAAGATGTCCCGTAAGAACCTGCGCCAATCACTGTCATAGCAATCTCTTTGCCATAAGCATTGGTCGTATTAGTCGGGTGAGTTGTTTCTGTCATGCTTCCACCTAAAAATAATGAGGGAAATCGAAAAGTTCTGTGAGTGCTCTTTATCTAATAAAGGTGCTCCCCCTAAAAGGAAGCGCTCTCTACCAAGAGAATATACAAAAAATGCACATCGCAGAAGCTGCGATGTGCATTTAAAAGCTCATTCTCTAATAAAAGCCAAGCTTCTAATCAAAACTAAGCTCCCAATAAAAAACCAAGCTTCAAATAAAAGTGGCTATATAAGCGTTAAGTTCTGGTTTGAGACTTAAGCTTGTTCGCCTTCAGCTTGTTGAGCTTGGTTTTGTAGGTAGTTCATGAACAATGCATCGAAGTTGACTGGTGCTAGGTTCAGTTGTGGGAATGTACCTTTAACCACTAGGCTAGAAATCGTTTCACGAGCGTATGGGAACAAGATGTTCGGGCAGAAAGCGCCTAGGCAATGTGCAAGCTGGCCAGCTTCCATTTCGCTTGCAGAGAAGATACCACCTTGCTGAACTTCACAAAGGAATGCTGTGTCTTCTGCGTTCTTAACGGTAACTGTTAGACGTAGGATGACTTCGTAAACGCCTTCGCCAAGTTCACGGCTTTGAGTGTCTAGGTCCAGTTTTACATCTGGGTTCCACTCTTTTTGAAACATGTCTGGAGAGTTTGGCGCTTCGAAAGAGACGTCTTTTAGGAAAATACGTTGGATTGCAAAGTTCTGTTGTGCGTCTTGTTGTGCTGCTTCAGCCATTTTCTTGTCCTTAAAAATTTATAATTAGGTTTTGCTCGTCATATCAGCCGAACAAAACCTTAAAGTCATATTCGTGTAATTAGGTCAGCTTACTTCTTGTAGTTAACGGTTTTTGCCTTGAACTACTTCTTACCTTTAACTAAAGGCAAGTTAGCTTCGCTCCAAGCCACTAAGCCACTTTTCAGTACGCTAACATTTTCAAAGCCAGCTTTAACCAGTAAGTTAGCGCTTTCTTGAGCAGTTTGACCTGTCTTGCATACTACGATGATTGGGTCAGCTTTATGACTTTCAAGGTTACCAAAGCTATTTGCTTTAATATCTGACGGCAAAATGTGAAGTGCGTCAGTAATATGTCCCTTTTTGAATTCATCCTTTGTACGAATATCAACCACAACGCCGTTTTCACGGTTAATTAGCTGTGTGGTTTGCGCTGCAGTAACCTCTTTGTAGGCCGCGTTTGATGTTTTGATAACGCTCGCAATGATGGCAACAACCAAGCCGATCCATACGATGGCTAAAATCATATTCTCTTGAAAAAATGGAACTAACTCTTGCATATCTTGAACTCTTATTCGTTATTGGGCGAAAAACTATAGGTCAGGAGTATAGCGAGAAAGGGTAGGAGAATACAGAGGAAGGGTGTTGTGGTGATAAGTCCGAGGTTGTGGGCTTGAGAAACCTAGTAATGATAAGCTTAATAGGATCGCACAATTTTAACTTGTCTTTTGTATCATAACGCCCAGGCCATACTGGTGTGTTCTAAAGTAATAATAAATTTAAATGATTCAGAATCTTACTGTTATGGCAAACATATTCGGAATGCCATACCTTTTTCTAACTCTTTAGCTTAGTGGTATTGATTTTAGCGTACGGCGTAAAGATATGAGCTTGGACTGATTTTTTATAGTACAGATAATGATATCTACTGAGTAAGAGTTGGATTAGATGTACGCCATTTGCTACAATTCCGATATTTTGAAGTGGACTTCACCTCTCGTTTTGTGAGCACTACATTCTACGTTAATATTTGCCTTTAGGAGCCAAACCTAAGTGCGGTAGCTATCTTTAAATGATGGCTGATTCCTAATTGTGGGAATCTTTTCTTCACTGATTCGCAAAGGGGAAAGACAATTTAGGTTAAATAGTTTTTAACTAATTATTACGTATTTGGTGAACGATTAGAACCGGTCTGGTTTTATAATCTAAAGCAAGCTCTTGAGTGTGATAGGCATAATGTTGCTTCAAAGATGTGTCTACGTTTCTTAGCTAGGATGGGTAGTACGCGGCGAAAATTAACGTATTGAAAGTTGGACATACAATATTATGGCTAAGAATAGGATTCTTACGGTTTTTGGAACTCGTCCAGAAGCCATCAAAATGGCCCCTTTGGTTCATGCTTTAGCAGCTGATGAGCGCTTTGAGGCAAAATGCTGTGTGACTGCACAACATCGTGAAATGCTAGATCAAGTGTTAGAGTTATTTCAAATTACGCCTGACTATGACTTGAATTTAATGAAGTCTGGTCAAACGTTGAACGATGTGACGGCACGTATTTTGTTGGAACTTAAGCCAGTATTACAGGAGTTTAAACCTGATGTGGTTTTAGTTCATGGTGATACAGCAACAACTTTTGCTGCAAGTCTAGCCGCTTATTACGAACAAATCGCTGTGGGTCATGTTGAAGCGGGTCTTCGAACGGGTAATATTTACTCTCCTTGGCCGGAAGAAGGTAACCGGCGTCTTACTGGTGCCTTAACTAAGTATCATTTCGCTCCAACACAAAACTCAAAAGAAAACCTTTTAAAAGAAAATTTCAATCCAGACTGCATTGAGGTTACGGGAAATACCGTAATTGATGCTTTGTTGTTGGTTAAAGACAAAATAGACGCAAATCAAAACTTAAGCATAGAGTTGTCAGCACAATTCCCATTCCTTCGTGAAGATAAAAAATTAGTACTAGTTACCGGTCATCGCCGTGAAAGTTTCGGTGGCGGCTTTGAGCGTATTTGTGAAGCCTTAGCTTTTACGGCACAAAAGCACCCAGAAGTTCAAATTGTTTATCCTATGCATTTAAATCCTAATGTCCGTGAGCCTGTTAACCGTATTCTTGCGAGCATTGACAATATCCACCTCATTGAACCTCAACAGTATTTGCCATTCATTTATTTAATGAATCGCTCTCACATTATTTTAACTGACTCAGGTGGAATTCAAGAAGAAGCTCCCTCGTTGGGTAAACCCGTATTAGTGATGCGTGATACTACAGAAAGGCCAGAAGCTGTTGAAGCAGGAACTGTTAAGTTGGTGGGTACTGATGTACATGAAATAACAAGTAATCTGAGTGAGTTGTTATTAGATGAAAAAGCTTATCAAGCGATGAGCTTTGCCCATAACCCTTATGGTGATGGTAAAGCGTGCCAACGAATTCTAGATGTTCTAGCAAAATAATTTAATGAGAAGTATATGTCTTTCGAAACAGTATCCGTTGTAGGTTTGGGCTACATTGGTCTGCCAACGGCAGCAATGTTTGCATCACGTAAAAAACAAGTCGTTGGTGTTGATGTAAATCAACATGCTGTCGACACTATCAATCAAGGAAAAATTCATATCGTTGAGCCTGAGCTTGATATGATCGTAAACGCGGCGGTAACCGAGGGCTACTTAAAAGCGGTAATTACCCCTGAACCGGCCGATGCCTTCCTAATTGCTGTTCCAACTCCTTTCTTACCTTGTAAAGAAGGTGAAGTTCCTGCTCCTGATCTTTCTTATATTGAAGCTGCGAGTAAAGCTATTGCTCCTGTCTTAAAGAAAGGTGACCTAGTTATATTGGAGTCGACGTCGCCAGTTGGCGCAACGGAACAAATGGCTGATTGGTTAGCTCAAGCTCGCTCTGATCTTACTTTCCCGCAGACTCACGGTGAAGACGCAGATATTAATGTTGCACATTGCCCTGAGCGTGTATTACCGGGTCATGTGGTTCGTGAGTTGGTTGAAAACGATCGTGTTATTGGCGGTCTTACACCTAAATGCTCACGACGCTCCGTAGAGTTATATCAAACATTTGTCCAAGGTGAATGTGTCATCACTAATGCTCGAACGGCAGAAATGGCGAAACTTACGGAGAACAGCTCTCGTGATGTTCAAATTGCGTTTGCAAACGAGCTTTCAGTTATCTGTGATAAATTAGATATAAATGTTTGGGAATTGATTGCATTGGCAAATCGTCACCCTCGTGTGAATATTCTCCAGCCAGGTCCTGGTGTTGGTGGTCACTGTATTGCCGTTGATCCTTGGTTTATCGTTTCAAAGACGCCAGTTGAAGCTCAGATGATTCATACGGCACGCAAAGTTAATGACAGCAAACCTGGTTGGGTTGTCGGTAAAACTAAAATGGCAATTGCAGATTGTCTACAAGAAAACTCTGAAAAGACAGCAAAAGATATTACGATTGCGTGCTATGGCTTAGCTTTTAAACCTGATATCGATGATTTACGTGAGAGCCCTGCGATGCAAATAGTGAAAGAAATATCTTCTTTGCATACCGGTCGTGTTATTGCTGTTGAACCGAACATTCATGAATTACCTAGCACACTAGAGCAAGTTGAGCTTCAGGGGTTTGAAGAGGCAAAGATAAATGCGGATATTCACGTAATGCTAGTAGACCACAAAGAATTTAAAGTTGAGTCATTGAATTCACCGTATTTAGTTGACACCAAGGGGATTTGGTAATGAACTCAATTTTACCCTTAATCGGTCGTACCGATGCATTATTTACACAAGACATCGAAAATCAAGAAGTCGAATTATCGCGTATTGTTTCGGAATCGCGATTCTTAGTTTTAGGCGGTGCTGGCTCGATTGGTCAAGCCGTAACCAAAGAAATCTTTAAACGTAACCCTAAGAAGTTGCATGTTGTGGATATCAGTGAAAACAACATGGTTGAATTAGTTAGAGATATTCGCAGTTCATTTGGGTACATCGATGGGGATTTTCAAACATTTGCTTTAGACATAGGCTCTTTGGAGTACGATGCGTTCATTAAGGCTGACGGCAAATTCGATTATGTGTTGAACTTATCCGCACTTAAGCATGTTAGAAGTGAGAAAGATCCTTATACATTGATGCGAATGATCGATGTAAACGTCTTTAATACCGATAAAACCATTCAACAATCTATAGATGCTGGCGCTAAGAAATACTTCTGTGTATCGACAGATAAAGCGGCAAACCCGGTCAATATGATGGGCGCTTCTAAACGTATTATGGAAATGTTCCTAATGCGAAAAAGTGAACAAATGGCTATATCTACAGCCCGCTTTGCGAATGTTGCATTTTCTGATGGTTCATTGTTACACGGGTTCAACCAACGCATTCAAAAACGCCAACCTATTGTGGCTCCAAACGATATCAAGCGTTACTTCGTGACACCTCAAGAGTCAGGTGAGCTTTGTCTAATGTCATGTATTTTTGGTGAGAATCGTGACATTTTTTTTCCTAAGTTAAGCGAAGCTCTTCACCTTATTTCGTTTGCTGATATTGCCGTGAAGTACTTAGAGCAACTTGGCTATGAGCCTCATCTGTGTGACACAGAAGAAGAAGCTCGCCAATTGGTTCATACACTGCCTGAACAAGGAAAATGGCCATGCTTGTTCACTGCGAGTGATACTACGGGTGAGAAAGACTTTGAAGAGTTCTTCACGGACAAAGAAGAGTTGGACATGTCTCGATTTGCAAATCTTGGCATCATTAAAAATGCTCCTCTTTATGAGCAAAAGCTACTGACTTTGTTTGAAAATAGCATTTCAGAAATGAAAGGCGAGCAAGCTTGGACTAAAGATCAAATTGTAAAACTGTTTTTTACAATGATTCCTGATTTTGGGCATAAAGAAACAGGTAAATACCTCGATAGTAAGATGTAAGCGGAGTAAGTTATGAAAGCGACATCTATTGTTGAATTTGTTAGAGATACCTACAAAACGGACGAATTCATTCCGCTGCACGCACCAACGTTTAATGGCAACGAAAAAGCCTACGTAACGGAAACGATTGACAGTACCTTTGTTTCTAGCGTTGGCAAGTTTGTTGATGATTTTGAGCGCAAGATCGAAGCGTATACAGGCACCGCTAAAGCAGTAGCGACAGTGAATGGTACTGCGGCATTGCATGCGGCTTTGTATATGGCTGATGTTCAACGAGGGGATCTTGTGATTACACAAGCTCTGACTTTCGTTGCAACTTGTAACGCCCTTTATCATATGGGAGCTGAGCCGGTTTTTGTGGATGTTTCTCCTGTGAGTTTAGGCCTATGTCCTAAAGCCGTGGATGCATTCTTAAATGAGCACGCTGAAGTGACTGAGGCGGGGTGTATTCACAAGAATACAGGTAAACGAATTAAAGCCGTTGTCCCTATGCATACGTTTGGTCATCCTGTAGAGCTCGATGAACTAGTTACAGTTTGCCTCAAATGGAACCTTGTTTTAGTTGAAGATGCTGCAGAAAGCCTAGGTTCTTTTTATAAGGGTAAGCACACTGGTACGATAGGTGACGTGAGTGCGGTTAGCTTCAACGGCAATAAAATCATCACCACTGGTGGTGGTGGTATGGTCTTATGTAAAACCGAAAAGCTAGGAGCACGAACCAAGCATGTTACTACGACAGCGAAAGTGCCTCACCCTTACGAGTTTTTCCATGATGAACCTGGCTTTAACTATCGTATGCCTAATCTAAACGCGGCATTGGGTTGCGCACAGATGGAAGTTATTGAGCAATACCTTATTCAAAAACGCAGTCTTGCTAATCAATATATAAGTCTGTTTGAAGGGACTGACATTAAGTTTGTTGTCGAACCCAAGTACGCTAAATCCAACTATTGGTTGAATGCCATTATTTGTCCTGATGTTGAACTTCGTGAACATATACTGCAGGAGACGAATGCTGCTGGTGTCATGACTCGCCCAATCTGGAAGTTAATGCATCGTTTACCAATGTTTGAAAATGCCATGTGTGGCGATCTAACTCAATCTGAGTTTATTGAAGCGCATTTGGTTAATTTACCTAGTACTCCAATTCTTAGAGCTGAATAATGACGAATATTACCATTACAGATTTGCAGTCAGACATATACTACCAGCGAGAATACTCTGCGCTATATGAAGGCGATGGTGAACATTTTGAATTTCAGTATGATGAGGGTAGCTCTTATGTTCGGTTTAGTGCTTTAAAACGTCCAATCCGAAGTGTTGCTGGGCGAGATATCGCTGAAGAGTTGTATGACTTAGAAACACCTTACGGTTACGGAGGTCCAATTTCTAACTCTTCAGATATGTTATTTTTGCAGCGTGCATTTAGTGCCTACAGAGAGCATTGTAAAGCTCAGAACATTGTGTGCGAGTTCATCCGTTTTCACCCTTTTAATACTATCGGTGAAATGCCGTCGTTATTTGACATGCATTTCCCTGAGCGCCAAGTCGTTATTGTTGACCTAGAAAAGAATACAGAAGAGCGCCGAAAATCATATTCAAAAACAACAAGAAACATCGTTAAGAGAGCTGAGAAAAACTTATCTGTCGATGCAACATCAGTACAACTCTCTGATTTTATGGAGATGTACTACGAAACAATGAAGAAAAACTCAGCCAGTGACTTTTTTTACTTCCAAGAAAATTACTTCAATGATTTGAATGCTTTAGATGGTGTGTCTTTACTCGCCACAAAGAAAGAAAGTACATACGCTTCAGTTGGCTTTTTCATGTGTGGTAAAGAACTCGCGCACTACCACTTATCTGCTAATAATCAGGATATCGCTAAGGAAAATGGCAATTATTTGCTACTTGATGCCGCTTTTGAGCATGCTAAAAGCCAAGGTTGTCGTTACATGATGTTAGGAGGAGGTCGAACATCTTCTCCTGACGACAGTTTGTTCAAATTTAAGTCGAAATTCTCTCCTTTAACGATACCATTTTATATTGCAGGGCTGGATTTTTTGCCCGAAAAGCGCCAAATGTTGAATCAAATATGGATTGACCAAAGTAAAGATTCTACTACTCCGAAACTATTCCAGTTATACCGAGCTTAGAGGTAACTATGACAAACAAAACTTTTATTATCGCAGAAGCAGGTGTCAACCATAATGGCGACATTGGTCTAGCTAAGAAATTGATTGATGCGGCGGTAGAGGCTGGGGTTGATGCTGTAAAATTCCAAACTTGGAAAACGGAGTTACTCGTCACTGAAGATGCTCAAATGGCTGAGTATCAGGTGGAGAACACTCAGCGAGAAGAAACTCAGTTTGAAATGCTGAAACGTCTTGAATTGACCTACGATGATTTTGCTGACTTAAAAGCATACTGTGACGCGAAAGCGATCACTTTTATGTCGACACCTGATGAAGAACAGAGTGCAACGTTCCTTGACGAACTACAAGGCGTCTTCAAAATTGGCTCTGGGGAGTTAACTAATACGCCGTTCCTACGTCATATTGCTGGTTTTAAAAAGCCCGTTATTATCTCTACAGGGATGGGTTACTTATTCGAAGTTGAACATGCCATAACTACGCTTGTTGATGCGGGCTTGTCACTTGAAGAAATTACTGTTCTGCACGCCACTACAGACTACCCGACATCACCAGAAGACGTAAACCTAACAGCAATGTTAACGATTCAAAAAGCATTCCCTGGCGTTACCGTTGGGTACTCAGATCATACGTTAGGTATTGAAATCCCAATTGCTGCAGTGGCCATTGGGGCAAAAGTTATCGAGAAGCATTTTACTCTAGATAACAAAATGGAAGGTCCAGACCACAAAGCAAGTTTAGAACCTCATGAGCTGTCGGATATGGTAACCGCTATTCGCAACATAGAAAAAGCGATGGGATCAGGTTGGAAAGTGCCAACCAAAACGGAAAAAGCGAACCGCGATATTGTAAGAAAGAGCATTATTGCAAGCAAGGCGATTTCAGCTGGACAAGTAATCTCTGCAGAAATGCTTGAAATCAAGCGCCCAGGTAACGGTATTTCTCCAACTCGATGGGATGAAATCGTTGATTCAATAGCGAAGAAAGATTACGAAGTTGGAGATCTGATCTAATGCGCAAGATATGTGTGGTCACGGCGACAAGAGCTGAATACGGCTTGTTAAAGTGCTTACTGGAAGATATTCAAAATGATTCAGCACTTGAGCTTCAAGTTATATCTACAGGCAGTCATTTATCTCCAGAGTTTGGTTTAACGAATCAGCAAATTCTCGATGATGGATTTGTCGTAAATAAGAGAGTAGAAATTCTTCTTTCCTCAGATACTCCGGTTGGAGTAAGTAAGAGTATGGGCCTTGCGCAAATCAGCTTTTCAGAGGCATTTGATGAGTTAAAGCCTGATATTGTTGTCGTATTAGGGGACCGTTATGAACTGCTCCCTATCGTTTCCGCAGCAAATATTGCTCGTATTCCAGTAGCGCACTTGAGTGGTGGAGAGCTTACAGAAGGTGCAATCGATGAATTAATTCGTCATGCCATTACTAAGTTATCCCAACTACACTTTACTGCTATGGATGAGTATTCCAAGCGAGTGATTCAGATGGGTGAGCTGCCAGAACGTGTATTCACAGTTGGGGAAGTCGGCCTTGATAACTTACTTCGCATGCAGTTGATGTCGAAAGATGAGTTTGAAAACTCCATATCTTGTAAATTAAAAGAGCGGAATGTACTTTTTACTTATCACCCTGAAACTACACAAGATATCGCAGAAGTCGAAAGAGACTTTCGAGAGATCCTTAGTGCATTAGACACTTTGGAACATACGCTAGTCATCTTCACTAAGGCGAATGCTGACGTAGGTGGTCGATTGATAAATAAGATGATAGATGAATATGTCGCAGAAAATACTGAGAAAGCGATTGCATTTACCTCTCTAGGACAACTTCGTTATTTGTCAGCGTTGCAGTATATGGATGCTGTAGTAGGAAACTCTTCGAGTGGTATTGTGGAAGCGCCGTCGTTCAAACTTGCGACTATTAATATTGGTAACCGTCAAAAAGGGCGTGTGAGGGCGAATAGCACGATCGATGTGAGTGTAAACAAGGCTGATCTCACTTCGGCATTAGCTGAGGTTTATACTCCTGAATTTATGGCATCTTTAAAGCATATCGTGAATCCTTACGGGCGTGGTAACAGCTCTGAGAAAGTTGTGCAAACTCTTAAAACCGTTGAACTAAGCAGTTTAAAAACAAAGCAATTCTATGATGTTAAGTACTGAAACTAAAATGGTCGGCGGAGAGCAAGAACTTGAGAATGAAGGTCTTTTCTATGGTGTAACTAATAGTGGACGCTCATCATTAAGGTGGGTTATTCGCTCTATGTCTCTTCAGTGCAAGAAGGTTCTTGTTCCGGACTTCGTGTGTCAGATAGTTATTGATGTCTTACTTGAGTTTGATATTGAGGTACAGTTTTATCAGGTTCGAGAAGACTTTGAATTTGAACTCCCCAACGAACTAGGAAGCATCAGTGCTATATATCTCGTGAAATATTTTGGCCACGAGAGTCACTCCTTCGACAAGCTAATTAAAAACACGGATACACCGCTCATTATTGATGACGTGTTTGGTATTGAAGCGCCTAAAATTCCTGCTGAAGTGCCATGGTGCTACTTCAATAGTTTAAGAAAAATTACAGCGGTAGCGGACTTTAGCCAGTTAGTGTCAAGTATACCGTTAACTGAGCCACGCAAAGAGCGACTACCTAATTTTTCCACTCTTAAGTACAAAGCGAAATCTGCTAAATATCAATACCTTAATGCTTCGGTGGGGAAAGAGAGTGATTACCTATCACTCTTTTCCCATGCAGAGAGCTTGCTTGATGAATGCTCTGGAGTGTATGAGCCAGAAGACAGAAGTGTATTCTTAGCTTGTCAGTTTTCGCTAAATTACCGAAATGAGCAGAAAGTCCGAGTTGAGAACTTGAAAGTTGCTAAAGCAACGCTCGATTCAGAGCAGTTCATAGATATTAATTCAAACTTTCCGTCTTTCTTACCTTTATCATTAGTGAATCGCGATAGAGTTCGAAAGGCATTAATGGGGCATTCTATCTTTTTGGCTGTTCATTGGCCTAAAATCAGGCAAGCATCGAGTTCTCTGTGTGACACTATTCTGTCATTACCGTTAGATAATCGTTATACGACGGAAGACATCAAGCGGATATGTGATTTGATAAAGGAGTTAGATAAGTGAAGAAATCAAGTTTAAAGTTGAAACTTGCCGACTACGATCATTTCGATGACTTTTTACAATTGAAAAGTGAACCTGGAAACATCTATTGGTCTGGTTTTGTTCAAGCACCGAAACGAGAAAATTTAGAGAAACACTTTCATGCTGCAATTGAAAGTCCTACGAGAAAGTTCTACCTGTTACTTGAGGGTGATATTGCAGTCGGTTATTTGTACATCGACCATAAAGAATCTTCTAACGAAGTTGAAATATCATATGGCATATCCGAAAAAAAGAGCGGTCATGGGCTAGCCAAGATTATGATCCAAAAATGGTTGTCAAAAATGGAAGGTGAGAGCATTAAAGTATTCGCTTGGATTGCTATTTCTAACGTTCCTTCAATCAAATCAGTTGAGGCTTTGGGGTTTGTGAAAACGCAATCTGAAGAAACTCGAGTATTTGCACAAGAAACAAAACCAGTGAAATTCTGTAGATATGATAAGTATAATGGTGATTGTCTATGAGCCATGAGTGGAAAAATGTCTTATTAGAGCCTTCTTCAACAATTTTAGAAGCTTTAGATATTATAAATAAAGAGGCTTTACGAGTTGCGTTAGTCGTAGACAAAAGCAAGCATTTAGTTGGACTAGTTACTGATGGTGATATCCGGAGAGGGCTATTAAATAAGCTATCTCTAACTGACCCTATTGCAATGGTTATGAATACAAATCCAACGGTTGCAAATGTAGGAGCAAGAAGAGACGAACTAATTGATTTAATGGAATCAAAGGGAATTCTCTCTATCCCATTGATAAAAGAAGGTCAAGTTGTAGGGCTCGAGACATTACAAGGAGTTCTCAGCAAACCCAAATATCAAAACCCAGTATTTATTATGGCTGGAGGTTTTGGCACTCGTTTGAAGCCTCTTACAGACAATTGCCCTAAGCCGATGTTAAAAATCGGTGATAAGCCTATTCTAGAAACGGTGATACGAAGCTTTACTAAGTCGGGCTTCGTTAACTTTTATATCTCTACGCATTATATGCCCGAGAAAATTGAAAATCACTTTGGCGATGGGAGCGATTTAGGAATTAACATCACCTACGTCCATGAAAATGAACCGCTAGGAACAGGTGGCGCATTAGGTTTATTACCTGATGATCTCCCTAAAGATTTACCTCTCATTATGATTAATGGCGATGTTTTAACTAAGGTAGACTTTCAACGTTTGTTAGAGTTTCATATAGACAATAATGCTGACGCGACGATGTGTGTCCGTGAATACGACTATCAAATCCCTTACGGGGTGATTAATGGAGAAGGGAACAAAATAACGAGTATGGTCGAAAAGCCAATACAACGTTTTTTCGTGAATGCTGGAATTTATGTAGTATCTCCTAGAGTTATAAATTCCGTTCCCAAAAATCACAATATTGATATGCCGACTTTGTTGGAGCAGCACATGAAAGAGAGAGGAAAAATTCTAATGTTCCCTATTCATGAGTACTGGCTAGATATAGGCCGTATGGATGACTTTAATCGTGCGCAGATGGATATACTGTCTTTAGGGTTAGAATAATGATTAACGGAAAGAAAGTTCTCGCGATAATTCCCGCAAGAGGTGGAAGCAAAAGGCTTCCAAGAAAAAACATACTTCCTTTAGGGTCAAAGCCGCTTATTGGGTGGACTATAGAAGCGGCGCAAAATAGTTGTTATATTGATGATATTTTCATCAGCACTGATGATCAAGAAATAGCAGATGTTGCTGGGCAGTGGGGTGTGACTGTACCTGAACTAAGACCGGAGGAATTATCGACGGATATAGCTACGACTAAAAGTGTGTTGCTTTATACGCTTGAGAAGTATGGTAAAGGTTCAGACATTGTTATTTTACTTCAACCTACATCCCCATTTCGCACTGCTCTTCATATCGATGAGGCGATAGAATTACTAAACGAAAGATCTGCATTTTCAATTATCTCAGTGACACCTTGTGAACATCCACCCCAATGGATGAACAAATTGCCTGAAAATAATTCAATGAAGAACTTTATCCGCTCAACAGAAGGAAGTCGCTCTCAAGATCTTGGTGAATCCTTTCGTTTGAATGGTGCTATTTACGTTTTTGACGCTCATGCTGTGTTAGCCTCCGGTGATATTGGATATCGAGAAGACACATATGCTTATAAGATGCCTAATGAATATTCGATCGATATTGATAATCAAATCGACTTTGATATGGCAGAGTTTTTTTTCTATAAATATTGGCGTAAGTGATAAGCTATTCAACGATAGTAAAATTTTTTTCACTTTAGTATTTATAATAACCTAAGTAAAAATAAATTATAGAGAAATTATGAGTTTTGCAAAGAATGCATATGTTTACTTGTTTTCAAATGTTTTAAATGCCGCAATTCCATTTATTCTTCTTCCTATTTTGACTAGGCACCTTTCTCCTGATGAATATGGTCAAATTGCAATGTTTCAGACTATGCTGACAGGTGTAGGTGCTTTCATTGGTTTAAATGCAGTAGGTGCTGCGAGTCGAAAATTTTATGATGATGGTTTAAGCTTAGTAGGTATTAGTGACTTTAATGGTTCTTGTTTTCAGATACTAATATTTACTTTTTTTATAGCAATGATTGTTATTTTATTTAGCGGCGTATATTTATCGGACTTTTTAGCCATTCCACAGGAATGGCTATATGTAGCAATTTTGGTTAGTGCCTGTACATTCTTAATTAATTTTAGATTGGGTCAATGGCAAGTAAGAAAGCTTGCTAAAAAGTATGGGGTGTTTCAGGTTTCCAATGGCTTTTTAAACATGCTTATTACTTTGGTGCTTATTGTTTTTTACAGTAATGGTCCTCAAGGTCGTATAGATGCAATTTTATATACTAGTCTAGTATTCGCTATTTTTGCTATATATTTATTATATCGAGATAAATTAGTTAGCTTGAAACATTACAATAAAGCTAATATTAAAGAAGCGTTGAATTTTGGGGTACCATTAGTTCCTCATGTTCTTGGAGCATTTCTACTGACGACTGCTGACCGTTTTGTCATAAATGATCAATTAGGTTTAGCAGACGCTGGTATTTATATGGTAGGCGTACAAGTTAGTATGGCTCTAACTATAGTCTTTGATTCTATTAATAAAGCTTACGTCCCATGGTTATTTGAAAAGCTAAAGAGTAATGATGAAAAAAATAAAGTATTGATAGTTAAAAGTACATATATCTACTTCTTATGTGTTATTTTTTTAGCTGGGTTATCATTTTTAGTAGGGCCTGTTATTATAAGCTTAGTTGTTGGGGATGAATATCGAGAGGCGGGGAATGTTATTGGTTGGCTTTGTTTAGGGCAAGTTTTTGGTGGAATGTATTTAATGGTTACCAATTATGTGTTTTATTCAAAGAAAACCGGAATGTTATCTTTAATTACAATAAGCTCTGGATTATTAAACCTTTTAACTATGATTATCCTAGTTAATTATTTGGGTATAGAAGGGGCAGGTATCGCATTTGCGTCGTCTAAATTGGTTATGTTTTTGTTGACATGGAGGTTGGCAAGTCGTGTTGTGCCAATGCCTTGGCGGATTTTTAGGTGCTAAGTAACTGTTTAATTATTCCATAGAGTTATCACTAAGAGGTAGCGTTTAATATGCTTTTTTCTTCTCGAGGTTATCTAAACTTATTGATAATGACCTTGGTTTTGTTTTTTATATCTAGGCAAACAGTGCTGGACTTAGGTTTTTTGTCTTCGTTTAACCATTTATATATAGCTATATGTACATTCGCATTTATTCTGGTTGTGTTACTTAAGCCAGTTAATACAAAATTTGTTGTTATATATATTATTCTATTGATATATTCGTTTTTCTTGATATTTAAGAATAATATCCCGTATGTAAATTTGCTGCAAACATTTATAACTCTCAAGTATGTTTTTGTTTTTTTTATAATGGCATATTCATTTGAATATGATAGGAGAGAGTTGCTAAAAGACTATACAAACTTCTTAACGGTTGTTTTATTAGTGTCAGTATTTTTTACCTTAACAGATTACATGTTGCCTAATTTTATTTTTCCGTTGGCTAAAGATGGTAGAGGTATCCTTGGGATTACACCTGGTTCAATCTTCGCTTCTCGAGTTTTATATTCGGGTTTCCTTCTTCTTTACAGCACTCTTCTTTTGTCGTTTAAATTTAATGAAGTCAGTGGTAAGTATTTTATCTATCACCCTAGAGTTTATTGGGCACTGTTGTTTTTGTCTTTAATCTTGATTTTTGCCACATTCTCAAGGAAAGAGTTACTGTTGTTGTTTGTTGTCTATGGGATTACAACGCTTTATAAAAACAAAGGTGTAATACGGCTTTTGTTGACAGTGTTCCTTATTGCAATCACTCCGGCTATTTTGGCGGGTTTATGGTTGGTTATTGGTGATTCTGTCCTAGAAAACTTCAATGAAAACTATGTTCGTTATAAAATATTTTATTATGCAATGGAGATTTTTGATTACAACTTTCCATTTGGCTCTGGTCCCGGTACGTATGGAACTGTAATGTCAAAAATGTACACTGACGTCTATACTTTTTTTGATGTTGACAAGGCTATTATTGGTTACGGTAACCAGATAGAAGGACCTATTTTTGATTTGTTCTTTGTCTCATTGATCGCTGAATATGGCTTAGGCATAATATTTGTTATGTGGTTTATATTTCAGCCATTTTTTTCTGAAAAAGATAGTTTTGTCGATGAAGTTGTCCATGTAAGATTATTGCGAGTTAATGCATTCTTAATGCTTGTAGGGATAGGCTCAATGGTTCCCATAATGGGAAATATGGTAGGATTGATGCTTTTCTTTTTACTAGGAATAGTGACATCGAATAACTCATTTTTTGTTCAGAACCGGAAGCCAATAAATGCATAAAGTTGTAGAAACGTACATTCTCAAAAATAACCTCAGTAATGAGGCTGAATTTTGGCCGTTACTTAAATGCCAGATGAATCGTCATGTCAATATTTCGAGTGGAATGGAAGACATGGAGTTTAAATCTAAGTCATACGTCTCTTTGTTTTTCTTTCTTATACTTAGCTTGGTCAATTTATTAAGAGCTCGATTTAACAAGAAAGATACGGCTTATTTTGGCGCATTTTCTCGAGTATCTGTTAATGAAGGTGTCGTTCACGATGAGTTTGTCTCTGAAGAACAACAGACCGGCATGATCCCACTCTATCATTGTTCAAATTTTGAAGGGGTGAAAGTACTAACGTGCCTCAAACATGGCGTGATTTTTGAAAGTTTGATCGTAAAGCTGTTATGCCTATTTATAAAACGTTTAAGTAGTGATGCTAGAGTACCAGTGCTATCTGATGGTTTCATTGAATTACTAAACCAAGAGTACGGTGTATCAAAGCAAAAAATACAAGCAATCTTAGTTGATCACGAATGTAAGAAAGTAGCCTATAAACTCTTACTTAAATGGCTAGATGTACAGAATGTTGAAATCATCTCTGCGTACACCAAGCCTGCGATTGTGAGTGCTGCTAATGATCTTGGTATTACGACATTAGAGTATCAGCACGGCTTGCTAGCTCCTTACCACTCCTCATACTGTTATTCGGGAGTGAAATTGTGGCGTAGTAGTTTACTACCTAAACGTTTAAAGCTTTATTCCAACTTTTGGCAAATGAAGATGCGTAAAGCTAACTTTGTAGACAAAGAGGCGATAGAAGTTGAAGGTGCTTTGCCGGAAACGTGTGATGAAATAAAGAAACAAGCTTTTTCTTTAGTTGGTAACGACAAATACTTTATTTTTACAGGTCAAGGTATCTGCTACTCAGAGGTCGCTATTTTCATTCAGGAGCTAATTAGTAAATACCCAGATTACACGGTCGTTTATCGACCACATCCTCGGGAACACCAAAACCATACCAGACTCTCTGAGAAAGTGGCCAATTCAAGGTTCAAAGTTATTGATCGCGATAGTTGGCAAGATACATTGAGTTTAGTGGGTGCATCAAAAGCTCACTTTTCAATATTCTCTTCTTGTCACTTTGAGGCTCTTGAGCTTCTAGGCAAAACCTATGTACTTGATGTGGTTGAAAACAATGTGATGAAACAAGATGAGGAAGATGGGAACATTATCTTTATTACTAAAGCATCTCAAATTATGGATATATAACTCGGTAATTAATTATGAAAAAGATCAAACTAGTTATTTACTACCTATTCTTCTACAACTTACCGAATTCAAGATATTTACCGCTGTTTAGTAAGCTTCGGTGTTGGTACTTGAGCCGAGTACTTAAAGTCGTTAGTGGGCACCCTAAAAACCGATTAGAAAATCGAATCTATATTTCTGATGCATCTACATTAAAGATTGGTAAAAACGTTCGAATAAATGAGAATGTTTTTATTCAGAGCGCAACAATCGGGAGTAACGTTATGATAGCACCCAACGTTTCTATTCTTTCGAGTACACATAGTTATGATCGATTAGATATCCCAATGGTTGATCAGGAAGACACTTTCGGGTTACCGCCAGTGATTAAAGATGATGTTTGGATAGGACGGAATGTTGTTATAAAACATGGTGTTACTATCGGGAAGGGTGCTATTGTTGGAGCTTGCTCATTGGTGACAAAAGACGTCCCTGAGTTCGCGATTGTGGGTGGAGTTCCAGCCAAAATAATTAAATACAGAAATGCCCAAGAAACAGATAAGAAGTATGACAATGATCAAAACATGTAAAATTGGCGGGCTGGATATCTCTGCATACGACAGCATGGAACATGCCGTCAACTCTATTCTACATCAAGGAGATGTTGTTAGTGGGTTTGCTGTTGCGGTTAACGCTGAGAAGATCGTCTCTAGTTACGAGCTCGTAGAGGTAAAGAATATTTTAGAGTCAGCGACAATTCGTTATCCTGATGGTGCCGGTGTCTCTTTAGTTATGTCTAAACGAAATTGCCCTAGTGCAAGGATACCTGGCTGTGATTTGTGGTTGGAGCTAATGAAAGGTTCTGCACTATTGAACATACCTGTTTTTATCATCGGTGCTAAGCCAGAAGTAAACCAACAAACGGTCGAAAAGTTACAGAATGAATTGAACGTGAGTGTAGTTGATTCTTGCGATGGTTACTTCAAGGATGATATGGAACTCATCGAAACAATCAAACAGAGCCAAGCAAAAATTGTGACTGTAGCTTTAGGGTCACCTAGGCAGGAAAATTTTATTAATAAGTGCCGTGAAGTTTACCCTGACGCTTTTTACATGGGAGTTGGCGGTACTTATGATGTGTTTACTGATAGAGTAAAGCGAGCACCAGAATGGGCTCAAAAATATAACTTAGAATGGTTTTATCGACTAGTTTGTCAACCAACAAGGATCAAACGTCAGATAAAGCTTGTTAAGTATTTATCTTTAGTCATAACAAATAAAATCTAATTTGTTGTACTTACTATGTGGGCTTAAGCCTATCTCTCTGTTAAGTGGCAGGCTAACTCTTAGAGGTCAGCCTGCAATTTAAAACGGTCTTAAATTCTTGCTCAGCCTTTGGGCCAGTATGGTTGGTTATTAAGTGAAAGTTAACCCCAAAGTAGTGGTGGGTGACTTCGGACTGTCAATTGGTTTCAATGCGCTTCTATCGCCTAAATCCTGTAAGGACTTCTTGCGCTGCAAAACTATGTCTTATGCAATGTATATGTGGTGAACCGTTTAGATATCAGAATAGGCCTAATTTTTTTTCACTTTATCTTTTAAAAAAGACGTAATTTTCCACACATAGCTCAAAAGCATAAGGTAAATGCAAAAGCATACTAAGAAGCTATAAAGCATAATGTACTCTGGAACGCCTACCATTTCCGCATAAATTCCAACACCAGCATATAAACTGGCTATTGTACAAATGGTGACTAGTGTTTGTGTAGAGCTAAGTCCAAGGCGTTGAAAAATATGATGTAAGTGTTCGCGGTCAGGTTTAAATGGTGAATCACCTCGTCGAATACGGCGTATCATGATCGAAGCCATATCCATTAAGGGTACAGCAATAAGCCATAATGCAGTCACAGGGCGTAGAGGTGGTTTTGTGCCATTTTGACTGGAAAGTAACAGCAACCAAATAACGGTAAACCCTATCAACATGCTGCCAGCGTCCCCCATAAACACCTTTCGTTTACGCCCAAAGGCCCCTAAGTTGAGTAGAATGTAAGGGATAATAACGACTACGAGCATCAGGCAGATATATGCTAAATTATACTGCCCGTCATAATTTAGCATAATGCCTAACCCACCAAATGTAACTACAGATAGTCCCCCTAAAAGTCCATCAATACCATCAACCATATTAAAAGCATTTATAGCTCCCACAACCGCAAGTACTGTGATTAAATAGCCAAACCAACCTAGAGTGACAACTTCTCCAGAACCGAATATATCCCCGATGGTATTAAGCTCAATACCGCCGATGACCATCATAGCAACAGAGAGTGCGGCTTGAATGACAAAGCGTAACTTGAAACTTAAGTCAAATTTGTCATCTAATGCCCCTACGCCAACAAGAAGTAAGATGCATACAGCATAAAGTTCCGTGTTTTGTAAAACGTTTGGGTTGTTGAGTAAGAAGTAAAGTATAGAGATACAAATTGAAATACCACCAATTAGTGGTATAGAACCATGGTGGTGCTTACGAGCATTAGGTTTATCAACTAGACCAATCTTCTTCGCAAATTTACGCATAATAAAAAGAGTCGCGAGAGAAAAGAAAAATAAGAAAGAGAGATCAAGGAACGGTATGAGCACGATAGAGCCTAATAATTTATATTTACATTAATTTTAATGTATTTGCATTCGATATAAAAGGCCAAGACAACATCTCCGTGATCTGCCGATTAAAATCTTCCCTTGTAACTCTGTTTCGTTGATATTCATTAATATAAGCCGTTTTTTTGCTGATAAAATCAAGCTATGTGACTAAACCACTAAACCTACTAACAATTCTCAGTATCGCAGAGGTACGTCGTAGCTGTGCTGAGGCTTTTGGGTTTATGCTTGTTGAGCGTTTATTGGCCATTTGAAAGAGTTTTTGGGACTAGATATAGCTAGTGGTCAACTCTCGAAAGATCACTTTCATAAAGTTTATAAATCGTACATTACTAACACCAGACGGTGTGATAGCATTCTGATACTATCAACTTTGATGTTTTGAGAGATTTACAGTGAAACAGCAGATCCAATCACGACCTTATTCCCCACAAAATCCACCGACGTATATACCAAACAATGAGTTTTATCTTAAAGATCTGCTTAAGTTATTGTGGGAAGGTAAGCTAATAGTAATAGTAGTTACTGCTTTATTTACAGCAAGCAGTATTGGCTTTGCGTTGTTGGCTCAAGAGTGGTGGTCTTCTACTGCAAAAGTCGCAGAAGCTCAACCTCAAGACATGGCGGCTTACCAACAAGAAGTTCGTCAGTTTCAGCCAGTTTTTAATGTTTATCAAGATGATGGTACCGTTTTAGTCAGTAAAGAGTTAAATGAACTTGTTGATTCAGAGGTTTTATTCAAACGTTTTATAAACACATTTAACTCCAGTAACAACAAGCGCTTTTTTTTAGATAACAACCCGGAATTTCAAGCGTTTAAAAGCACTTTGCTTGTCAATGGTTCTGAGATGGAGAAAGATGCTGAAGGTGCGTTATATGCAAAGTGGTTTAAAAGAATCACAGTATCAATTGAAGACTTCAAAGATCGTAACTCACCTTACTTTATTAGCTTTCAAACCACGACAAAAGAAAGTAGCTTTGATTTACTTACTGCCTATGTCCTGTTCACCGAATCTAAAGTTCATCAAGATGCCTTTAACAACTTACAAGCAATGGTTAGCAGTAAACGAAACGAGCTGATCCAACAAAAGAGGATTCTGGAAACTCAAGCTGCAAACCAGTTATTAGTTGAAACTGAACGAGCCAAATATGCAATGGGTATAGCAATAGCGGCAGGTGTTGATAAGCCAATTCAATCGGGCAATGATAATGAACTATTTGCTATAGAGTTAGGCTCAAAAGGTTTAGAGGCTAAAGTTAAAGCATTAGAGTCAGTAAAGAACTTAAGTGTTATAGAGCCTCGTTTACAACAAATAGCAGCAAAGTTGGACATGCTCAATAATCTAGAAATTAACCGTGATGCGGACTTTCAAACCTTCCGCTTCTTAGAGAATATTGAACAACCTATTACTCGTGACAAACCTAAACGCGTCTTGATAGTGTTAATTGGTGCGTTCTTAGGTGTAGTGCTTGGTGTCGTCATGGTGCTCGTCAGGTTTGCTTTTAGAAAAGAAAGTTAATGGTATTAATGGCTAGTCGTTATTCACTAGCCATTTTTTTTACCTATGTAGGGATCTTCACTTATAGCGGGTTACTCTATGCTTGTTAGCTCAAGCTAAAGAAAATAACCTATCCCTACAGCTGCGGGCAAAGGCTCTGGCGATCGGGTGTTGCCTTATATATCGTTCTAGAGTTGAATATAAATCGATAGAGTTGAACGAGGCCCTTATTCGGCTCATAACGTTAGCTTTATGAAGTTTTTGAACCGTTGTGGTGCGTTTATTAATTATACATTTACTTGATAGTTGTTATTATCTATCATGTGTTCAATCAGTTGTTTAAGCTGAGTTATTCCTTTTTGCAAAACCTATCAGCAAGTCAGTCGGTAGGTAAGGAAGGCCTAAGCAGGTGGTTTGGCTATCGCAGTCAAAGAGGCTTTCTTCTTACGTCTGTGATCTAAGAGTTCCACTCTCGGAGTTGAGAGCAAAAAGGAGTACTTGTGATTGGCTTATGGTGTACTAAGCAAGTGACTCTTAAGTTCTTTAAGCTCAATTAAACATAGACAAACCTAGCGCTAATGAAGAGTGCAACATTGAGTGGTGATATCACCGATGTTGCTTAAATACGTCAGTTGTTTGGGGTCGGAAAGTACGTATGACTGCCTGATTTTTTGGGTCGTGGTACAAGAACTGATTAGACTACCACGCAGATTTGCTAGGAAAATCGGCATCAATTCAGTTTGAAATATGGAAGATATAATTATATGAAAATGCAGTGGTTAGTTAAAGTTTCACCTTTGTTGTTGCTATCAGCAACAGCAATGGGAGCTGAGAATTTATACGTAGGCGCCAAAGTTGGTAGTGTCTCTGCCGATAAGTTTGCCCCTTTAGTAGAAAGCAGAACGGCTATTGATGATTCAGACACCTCTTACGGTTTGTTTGTCGGTTATCAGATTGTCGATTCATTAGCCATAGAAGGTGGTTACAGCTACCTTGGTGAATATGATCTTAAAGACATTGTCGGTGGCAGCTATGACGCGAGCAGTTTTGATGTCGTACTAAAAGCCTCAGGCAATGTAAACGATAGTTTGGCTGTGTATGCCAAAGGCGGCTTTGCTGTTTATGATTGGAATGCAAATGGTAAGGGTGTTGAGTCTGATGATTCAGGCGTTGCTCCAACTATTGCTTTTGGTACTGAATACTCCATGACATCAGCAATGAAAATTGGCCTAGAATACCAAGTATACCAGGATGTTGGTGGTGTAAATATCGATTCATTTAATGTTGCTTTGTCTCATTACTTTTAATTATTTGTAGGGATCAATTGTGAAATATAAAATTTTAGCGTTATCAGTCGTTGGTGCAATTTTAGGGGGCTGTGGTAGCGATAATGACAATAGCACTCCTCCTGTTGAACCATATCGTAATATTATGGCATTCGACCCTGCAGTTATGGGTATGAAAGGAACATTCAGTTGTGACGATGGCACAACGGGCATTTTAGAAGCAACTAACTTTTATGGTGTTTCTGAAGTTACTGAGCTTACCGTTTTTAATAAGCCTGAAACTTGTTCGTTTTCCTATAACGCAACGCCAGGTGCCAAAGATGTATCTAACGGCAAAGACATGAGTAAGGTGAGCTACAAGTTCCCTAAAGGCTTAGCTAATCTCGATGACCTTGTGACATCTTCTCCAATCTCAACACTGATTGAGAAAGAGCTAGATGGCCAACCTTACAATGACACTGTAGGTGAACAGATTCTTAACGATCTTGGCTTGGGCTACTTAATAAACAATGGCCGTGCTAAGAATGTTGCTGACTTCCTGCGTCGTACTGAAGAAATTATTAATGGTCTTCCAACTGCTGAAAAGAGCCAAGTTTTAGCGACTAACGCGGTATTGTCAGATGTGCTAGTGGTTAGCCCGAATGCATCAGCAACTGATTTGTCAGCGGCAGCAGAGGCTATTGCGACAAAAGTTTTTAATGACTACCCAGACTACCCTAAAGCACCGAGTGGTAAGACAATTTTCTTGGATCTAACTGAAAACCCAACGTTAGTTGAAAAAGTAGTTGCTGATCCAACTGAAACTGTAGTTCTTCCACCGGAAAAAGAAGCTGAGCCTGTTCCAAATCCAGATGAAGGTACTAACCCACCTACTGGCGGTACTGGTGGTACTGGCGGCACTGGCGGTACTGGCGGTGGCGGTAACGGCGGTGGTACTGGCGGCTAATTTAAGCACCAATGATAAAAGGCACCACTCGGTGCCTTTTTTACACGCTGTCATTATTAAACATAGTTACTATCCAATATAGTCACTGTCAAATACGGTTATAACCTATTGCATCCTAATGAAAATACTCAGTCATTCTAAAAACGTATCTCTCGTGGCATCTATTAGCGCATTAGCCATCTCTTCTAATGTTTATGCTGTCGATAACCTGATGTCGTCTCAAAGTTATACCGGTGCGATTATCGTTCCCAATGCTCAGGTAA
Organism: Vibrio sp. 5S239; assembly: GCF_041439575.1. Lineage (NCBI taxonomy): Bacteria > Pseudomonadati > Pseudomonadota > Gammaproteobacteria > Vibrionales > Vibrionaceae > Vibrio > Vibrio sp. 5S239. The sequence continues at coordinate 165,982 of NZ_JBGOOM010000006.1, forward strand.
TGGACACTGGAGATATCTCTTACCTCTATGGCCAAGGTGTACCATACCGAGGAAAAACCAGCGACTTAGACAACATATTGTTTAGCGTTGGCTTATTCGATGGGTTGGAGGCAGCGGGTAGAATTGTCACCAAAACTTATGATTGTCACCTTTACCCGAATGTACCGAACTACGATCCTAACTGTGGTAACGGCATTCGTGATTTATCGGCTTCCTTTAAATACCAACTCCCTTTTATTAAAGATTGGACGGGGTTCGATGTTGCCTTCGGTGCTCAAGATTTAGGTGGGGCGGCAAATAATTTTAAAACTTATTATGCGGTCGCTGACTATGTGCCTGACTTTGTGCCGGCTCGGTTTAGTGCGGGTTTCGGTAAATCGGATATTAGCCATGGCGTGTTGAATGGGCCTTTCGCCAGTTTAGAGTACCAGCCATTGGATTTTGTGCAGTTGATTGCTGAGCACGATTCTGCTCAATTTAACGCTGGTTTAAAGGTGTTTACACCAGAAAACTACTTGCCGCTCGATACGCAACTCTCTTTTCAATACCAGTTTTACACCAGTGGCACTGCCGATATCGATATTTGGTCTGTGGCGGCATCTGCTCCCTTAATGGGCTTCTCTGAATCTCGCAGAGTCAATGAGTTAACTCTGGAAGACAAGATCTCAATAGAACAAGCGCACCATGAGTTTTCTGGTGTTGTGCAACTTAAGAAAGCCCTAGTTGATGAAGGCTTTCTTAATGTGAGAATTTCTGCGGATGATCTTGGTTTAAATGTCGCTCTGGAAAACAGACGTTACAATCGTAACCAAGTTGATGGCGTTGGTGTCGCTTTGGGGATCATCTCTTCCTACGTGGGAGAAGGCATGCTTCAAGACCTTGGGGTTAAAAATTATCAGCAGCAGAATATTCGCCTGTTTAATTTGGTTAATGACATTCCAATGATGGAAGTGATCACCAGTGCCCCATGTTATCGAGAATTTGTGAAAACGGGTGAGCCTTGCAGAAACCTGATTGTTCGTACTTCCGATGTGAAAAAGAGATATGCCAAGGCGAAGTTTGATAAAGAGGCTGCTCGTTCCGGTTTTGGACGTACACAAGTTATCGTTTCTCCTGCTTTGTATCACAATACTGCGACAGAATACGGTGTATTTGATTACTCATTAGCACTGTCCACCAACCTTTATACTTCTCTGTGGAAGGGCGCCGCGTTGGATGTTAGACACTTAATGCCATTGGCGGATAGTGATGACTTTGAAGAAGGTAGAATCTGGGCAGATGATGCCTTTGAAAATGAAGTTGATAGGGTTCTTTTCCATCAAGCATTTCAATTGCCTTATAACCTCACCACTCAATTCTCATTCGGCCAAGTGTACGGCAACTTCTTGGGCTTCTTGAACGAAACTCAGTATGCCAGCAATAGCGGGCGACATATTCTTGGTTCTGAATACGCCAACTTCTCTGCTCAAGATAAATTTGATGCGAAAGGAGACGCTATCGTAGATGCGACACCAATCATTGGCCACTACACCTACGCAAGGCCCGATTGGAATTGGCAAGGTAAAGTGCAAGCTGGCCAATTTTGGAAAGGTGACGAAGGGGTTCGAGTGACCAGCAGTCATTGGTTGGGAGATGTAAGGGTTGACGCTTCATACCAGACCACAAAAGCGGTAGGGAATAGTGAAGCCGAAGACTTTGTCACTCTTTCTATCGCGATCCCTTTAACACCATGGCGTGATATGAGCCCTAACTACGTTCAGTTGCGTGGTATCGACCAGTTTGTTTATGCGCTTCAAACTCGAGTGGGTGAGAGTAGTAACAACTTAGGTGAAGGCTTAGGTGTCGATACTGGGTTACAGCACAATATTGAAAGACAGTATTTCAACCGTAACCGAATCGGTGCAAGCTATTACCAAGAAAACCGACAACGCTTGCGTAATGCTTATCTAAAATATTTAGAAGCCGTTAAATAAGTTTGAGTAAGAGAAGAAGCGAAGGGCGGGCACAAAAAGTGTTCGCTCTTTGGCTTTTTTTCACTTACTCGTCTCTCGTTTACTGGTATTTATCATCTGCTCTTCCTAGTGCTAAACCATTCAACTAGGTTGATATTAAGCACAGATTGTGGATAATGCTTACGAATTAAACTGAGCGTTTGTACCTGCTCTTTTTTTTATGTTTAAATTGGCAATTCCATACCATTTTAAATGCCTTGGTGGGCAGGTTTGAATGCTTTGGTAACAAATTGAAATCCCTTGGTGGCAAATTGAAATACCTTGGGAAAATACATGACGCAGTGTGATGTCGCGAAATATCAAAGGGCGGTAGCGTTCTCATTTTCTGACTATAAATGGGAGGAAGATCGTGTTAATTCTTCGCATCTCTCCGATTCACCGCTGTGTAACTGATAAAATCATTTGCCTTCTATTCTTTGGATGTCCTTAGGGGCGTCAAAACACATTCCGTTTCTATGACTTGGTTAACATGAAGATTAATAAAAATCGTCTCCTTTTAGCGCTCCTTCCTGCATTATTGGCAGGGTGTACGACTCCAGGAACTCACCTTTCTACTGGCAACAAGAATGTGATTCAGCCTTCAGAGGAACAGCAAGAATCTGATATCTCTGATGTGGTTAACCTTTACCCATTGACGGCTCAGTCAGTATCGAGTTACCGAAATGAACCGTTATCGGTTTCCCAGGCTAACCCGACATTAGATGTTGATATTGCAAAGTATGAATATCAAGTAGGGGTCGGTGATATCTTAAACATCACTATTTGGGATCACCCTGAACTGACCATTCCTGCTGGTTCTTACCGTAGCAGTACGGAAGCGGGCAACTGGGTTCATGCTGATGGCACCATCTTCTACCCGTACATTGGGACGGTTGACGTTGTCGGCAAAACCGTGCGCGAAGTTCGTGCTGACATTGCGGCTCGTTTAGCAAAGTATATCGAGAGCCCTCAAGTCGATGTCAACGTGGCGGCGTTTCGCTCTAAAAAAGCATATGTCACAGGCGAGATAGAAAAGCCTGGCCAACAAGCCATCACCAATATCCCTTTGACCTTACTAGATGCAGTGAACCGTTCTGGCGGTTTATCTGAAAATGCCGACTGGCGTAATGTGTCATTAACGCGTAATGGCGTAGAAGAAAGCCTCTCACTTTATGGCTTAATGCAACGTGGTGATTTAACACAAAACCGTTTACTGCAAGCGGGTGATATTGTTCACGTGCCGCGTAATGACAATCAGAAAGTATTCGTGATGGGCGAAGTGAATGATCCTCAACTGTTGAAGATTGACCGTGTCGGCATGAGCCTAACGGAAGCCCTTAGCACCGTCGGTGGGATCAACCAACTGACCGCCGATGCCACTGGTGTATTTGTGATTCGAACCTCGGATGACAAATCAGAACGCATGGCGGATATCTACCAACTTAATATGGAAGATGCATCGGCACTGGTCATAGGCACCGAGTTTGACTTAAAACCTTACGATATTGTTTATGTTACCGCTGCGCCAATCAGCCGTTGGAACCGTGTGATTGGTCAGCTTGTACCAACCATTTCGGGCTTCAACGACCTAACCGAAGGTATGTTGCGCGTTCGTAATTGGTAGTATGCCCTGGTTGATAAAAAGCCCTGTTTAATCATCAGGTTACATTTGGTGTGTAACCTGATTTTTTATGTTTAAACGTCAATGATGCTGAAAAGTACAAGTGCCTTTGGTTTGTAAATGCCTTTAGTTTGTAAGCGCATTCGGTTTGTAAACACATTCGGTTTGCAAGAGTATTCAGTTTAATAAGCACATTATAGTTAGAAGTCAGTTATGTTTGATAAAATTTTAGTGGTGTGCGTAGGCAATATTTGTCGTTCACCAACTGGAGAACGCGTTCTTCAACAATTGCTTCCCAACAAAAACATCGCCTCTGCTGGTATAGCAGCCGAAAAAAGTCGTTTAATCGGTAAGCCAGCAGACGACACCGCAATTTTAATTGCCGCTGAACATGGTATCGATGTTGAAAATCATCAGTCTCAACAAGTCACGCCGCAGCTTTGTGCTCAGTATGATTTGATCTTGGTGATGGAGAAGGGCCATTTGGAGGCGCTTACCCAAATTTCACCAGAGGCAAGAGGCAAAACCATGCTGTTTGGTCAGTGGATTGGTCAGCAAGACATTCCCGATCCGTACCGTCAAAGCCGTGAAGCATTTGAACATGCTTATAAGCTTATTGACGAAGCGGCACACGCTTGGGCGAAAAAGCTGTAATTAAAGCTAAAAGAAATCGAGTTAGCTTACACATCGCCATTAATAGAATCACATAAGAGAAAAGGGTACGTAAATCGTATTTACATTCTCTTAAAGTACTAGTTTAGGAAGTAGCAATCTGATGACAACACAACCATCTCAGCAAGCACATACTAATAATTCTGATGAGATAGATTTAGGGAAACTGCTTGGCATTCTGTTGGATGCTAAATGGTTAATCATGGTTACCACATTTGCTTTTGCTGTGTTTGGTATCGCATTTGCCCTACTTTCAACCCCGATCTACAAAGCGGATGCTCTTATTCAAATTGAAGAGAAGAGCTCTGGCGGTATCTCATCGATGGTCGGTGACATGGGCGAATTGTTCTCTCAGGAATCCTCTGCCACGACGGAAGTTGAGATCATTAAATCGCGTATGATCTTGGGCGAAACGGTCGATAAATTTAATTTAACCACCGTGACTTCACCTATTTATGCCCCCATTGTCGGCAAAGGCTTCGCACGTTTAACTGGCGACATTAACCACATTGCGGTGAGCCGTTTTACCTTGCCAAGTTATGCAAGTGCTTATGCTCACACGATTCAGGTTGTTGATGCCGAACAAGGCACTTATCAACTGGTGCGTGATGATGAGCGCGTTATCTTAACCGGTAAAATCGGTGAGCCAGCAACGGCTGACGGCTACAGCTTGTTTGTGGCAGATTTTGAATCAAGTAACGGCTTTGAGTTTGCTATTGGTAAACGTAGCCGATTAGAAGCTATCGAATGGTTGAAATCTTCGCTGTCTCTATCTGAGCAAGGTAAGCAAACCGGTATTTTGAAGCTGAGCTTTGAAGGTGAAGACAAGCAGAAGATCTCTGAAATACTCAACCATATTAGCCAGATCTATTTCTTACAAAACGTAAAGCGTAATTCCGCAGAAGCAGAGAAAAGCCTCGCTTTCTTAGAAAGCCACCTTCCGGGTATTAAATCTGAATTGACCGGCTATGAAGACGTACTAAACAATTACCGCCAAGCCAATGACTCGATTGATTTGGGCTTAGAAGCACAGTCAACCTTGAAAGTAATGGTCGAGCTTGAAGCGCAATTGAATGAGTTGACGTTTAAAGAGAGTGAAATCAGCCAACGCTTCACTAAAGATCACCCGGCTTATAAATCTCTGCTTGATAAGCGTAAAACGTTATTGAGTGAAAAAGAACGCCTAAACAAGCAAGTACAAAAACTACCCAAAACACAACGTGAAGTACTGCGTATGACACGTGATGTTGAAGTGAACCAACAGATCTACATCCAGCTACTTAATAAAGTTCAAGAGCTGAGCATTATTAAAGCCGGCACTGTGGGTAACGTTCGTATCTTAGATGATGCCCAAGCGTATTCTCGTGCTGTAAAACCAAAGAAACCACTGATTGTGGTACTAGCGACACTCCTTGGTGGCATGTTAAGTGTGGCGTTTGTGTTAGTAAAAGCGGCCTTTCACCGTGGTGTTGAAAGCCCAGACCAAATTGAAGAAATTGGTTTACCTGTGTACGCGGCCGTACCTAAATCTGATTTACAAGTTGAGCTAACCAACCGTTTTAAATCGAAGAAACAGCAAACGAAAGGGACACAAGCGCTGCTTGCTGAATCGAACCCTGCGGATCTTTCCGTTGAAGCACTGCGTGGCCTAAGAACCAGTTTGCACTTTGCGATGCTTGAGGCGAAAAATAATATTCTGATGATTTCTGGCCCAGCGCCAGGCATTGGTAAGTCGTTTATCTCAACCAACTTTGCCGCAGTTGCTGCGAAAACGGGTCAAAAGGTGCTGCTGATTGATGCCGATATGCGTAAAGGTTACTTACAACAAAGCTTTGGTGTGAAGTGGGATAATGGTCTTTCGGATGTATTAAGCAGCAAGCAAGACTTTGCTCAATCAATCAAAGCGACACCGGTAGAGAATCTCGATATTCTTACGCGCGGCCAAGTGCCACCCAACCCATCTGAACTGTTAATGCACCCACGCTTTGCAGAGTTGATTGAATGGGCATCCAAGGAGTATGACTTGGTGATTGTGGATACTCCACCTGTACTCGCGGTTACCGACCCAAGTATTGTTGGTGCCTTTGCTGGTACCACATTAATGGTGGCGCGTTATGCTCAAAACACCGTTAAAGAGATTGAGGTCGCTCGTAACCGCTTCGAACAATCGGGTATTGAAGTGAAAGGCGTTATCTTTAACGCCATCGAGAAGAAAGCATCAAGCTCATACGGCTACGGTTACTATAACTACGCTTATTCGAGCGATAAAAAATAACATCAAAGACGGGGTGTGTCACCACACCCCGTCATTCCGCTATTCCGCTATTCCGCTATTCCGCTATTCCGCTATTCCGCTATTCCGCTATTCTGCCATTCTGTTATTGAGAAGTGAGAAACGAAGTCTCTGGAATGAGCGCTTTACCTCTGCTTTTCCCACTCTTCGTATCTCGTTCTCACTCTTAGTTTTTCGTTCTTACTCTTTTTCTGCTTGCTTGATTTCTTGCTGTTTGCTGTTTGCTTTCTTAACGGCTTAACGGCTTAACGATTAAGAAAATTGACCGCTTTGTCTGGAAAATCGGTAAACAATCCATCGACTTTAACTTGATTGTAAAAAACATCCAGCATGCCATCAAAGTTGTCCGCATAAGCCGGAATTCTTCCCGGATCGGCGCGGAAAGTATAAGGGTGCACGTCTAATCCGGCGTCTTTAGCCGACTTCATCAACGGCTTAATCATAATGTTGCTTTTGGTGGATGCATCATCAACCAGCATTGGTTTCCAAGGACCAATCCCGTCTGCGTAGCTTGCAACCTTCTCCATACCTTCGTCTTCGAACATCCAGTCATAATTGTACGGCGTCGCTTTGTCGCCTTGATAAGTCATGGTTTCATTCCAGTCTGTGTAGGCCATCAACTGTACGAGTTTCAGATCCATCTGCATGGCTGGCATGAGTTCATTGTTAATGCGTTGCAGTTCATTGGTATCAAAACTCTGTAGATACACCTTGTCGTCTTTTGATAGGTAACCATATTGCTTCAAAGTCACCAGTACCGCTTGTGAAATATCTTTCCCTTCATGGCGGTGGAACCAAGGTGCTTTAATCTCAGGGTAGATCCCCACGTCATAACCTAATGTTTTATTTAGGCCTTGGATTAGCTCAATCTCTTCGGCAAAAGTCGCGACGCGAAAATCAGACTGCCACATTGGGAAACGTTCAGGAAAACCGGCGACTTTATTCCCTTGCTTATCAATATTGAAGCCTTCGGTCACGGTGAGTGATTTGATCTCGGCCAGCGTAAAATCAATCGCATAGTAGCGGCCATCAGCACGTGCTCGTGTTGGAAAACGCTCTGCGACATTGGTGACTCTATCTAAGTAGTGATCATGCAATACCACCAATTGGTCGTCTTTGGTCATCACGACATCTTGTTCGATATAGTCGGGTTTCATGGCATAGGCGAGCGATTTAGCGGGCAGTGTGTGCTCGGGCAAATAACCGGATGCACCGCGATGCGCAATCACTAAAGGATCGGCGAATGCATTAGCCGATAAGCTGAGTGCTAAAAAAGTCAGAGACAGTGACGTTGTTTTCATTATGTTTTCCCTTGATAGCACAAAGGCAGGGTTCGCCTGCCTCTGTGGTGTATTGATTTTTATTCCGTTAACGTTCGCTTAAGCCAACGCTTCTTTCTCTCGTTCGAGATCTTTTTGTTTGTGGTGTGCGCGCTCGCCTAAGAAGGCGTAAAGCAGACAAATGATTGAAGCAACACAAGCGCCGACCAAAATAATGAAACCACCATCCCAGCCGTAGTGATCCACCATAAAGCCAAGTACCGCATTGGCAGCAACCGCACCGCCTAAGTAACCAAATAGCCCGGTGAGGCCTGCTGCCGTCCCCGCGGCTTTTTTCGGTGCCAGTTCGAGCGCATACAAACCGATTAGCATCACTGGGCCGTAAATAAGGAAGCCAATCGCAATCAGTGCCAGCATATCAACCGTTGGGTTACCGGCTGGGTTTAGCCAGTACACCAATACGGCGACGGTGACCAAAACCATAAAGAGAATCCCTGCCGGAGCACGGCGGCCCTTAAACAACTTATCTGAAATCCAACCACATAATAAGGTGCCAGGAATACCGGCCCACTCATACAAGAAGTAAGCCCAAGACGATTTATCCACAGAGAAGTCTTTTGCTTCTTTTAAGTAAACCGGCGCCCAATCGAGTACACCATAACGAATAAGGTAAACAAACGCATTTGCGATCGCGATAGACCACAACAACTTATTAGAGAAGACATACTTAAAGAAGATTTCCTTCGCCGTCATCTCTGTCTCATGAGATTTATTGTAATCGTCTGGGTAATCGTTCTTGTGTTCTTCAATCGGTGGCAGGCCACAAGATTGAGGGGTATCTCTTACCGTAAACCAAACAAAAATAGCGACGAGAGTGGCAAAAAATGCAGGAACATAAAAAGCGGTGCGCCAGTCATCGTTGAAAGCCCAAAGCCCCAATAAAAACATTGGACCAATCAATCCGCCGCCAACATTATGCGCGACATTCCATACCGACACTATCTCGCCACGTTCTTTGCGTGACCACCAGTGAACCATCGTTCGTCCACAAGCTGGCCAGCCCATACCTTGAAACCAACCATTCAAAAACAGCAGGATAAACATCGCGGTAATGCTGCCGGTTGCCCATGGCATAAAGCCAAAGCAGAACATCACCAGAGCCGACATTAACAAGCCGCCACTGAGGAAATAACGAGGGTTGGAGCGATCAGACACGCTGCCCATTAAAAATTTTGATAGACCGTAAGCGATAGAGACGGCCGCTAACGCTACCCCTAGCTCTCCTCGGCTGAACCCTTGCTCAATAAGATAGGGCATCGCCAAACTAAAGTTTTTGCGGACTAAATAGTAACCCGCGTAACCAACGAAGATGCCGAGAAAAAGCTGCCAGCGTAATCGCGCGTAGGTGCCATCAACCTTATCTGCTGATAAGCGATCGATATGCGCCATAGGTTTGAATATTCCAAACATAGAAACCTCATAAAAATTGGGCTTAAAACGTACAATAAATGCTCGAACGAACAAGGTTGATCATCATTCGAAAGTGCACGCATTGTATGTGCTTCAAAATTAATTTCTGTGATAGAGATTGTTATTAACAAAAAAGATCATTTAATACAGCATATTAGTTTCATTTAATTAGAACGGACTTCATGTTTTCGCTTGCGTGTTTTTAACCAATATGAGCATGAATGTGAGAAGTGATGAGTAAACGAGCGACAAAAAATAAAGAGCAGTAACGAGATGCGAGATGCGAGTGGCGAGATACGAAAAGCACCGCTCTTCGTATCCCGTTTACCCGTTACTCGTATCTGCTCTTCTATTTTTTCACCACGCCCCCTGTTAAATACAAACCAATCGCCGCTAATACCGGATAGCCAAAGGCTTCATTGGTCATTTCCCCTAACGGTTTCCAATCGTAGCCGTGCATACAACCCAAAATCACCATCACATGCAGTGCTACATAAGGAATGGTGAACAACAACACGATGTAGCGCTGCACTAACTTAAAAGGCTCATAGGCTTTAAGCAGTGCCAGTTTGTGCTTCGCTTTTTCTTCATCAGTAAAAAACATCGCATCTCCTGTGTTGGTGAGTGCATCTAACCCTTTGTTAATGGAAGACTGGCTCCCAAATATTCGCCCGAACAATGTCATGCTGCTCCTTGGTTCGTTGATGGTTATATACCGCCTTTCTAGTTCTTCCGTCATTACGCCATTTTGTTACTCAATCATTTCGTCATTTAGTCATTCCAGAACTGAGGGACGAGGTATCTGGAATCGGCTCTTACTCTCTTAGCCTCACCACCGGACACGCCTTATTCACCCCCCAATCTTTATGCCCCTTAACATTCTCATCAGAAATCAAAAACTGCTCTTGTAAGGCGGTCACTAAACCAAACAGTGCCTTACGCTGTGCAAGCGTGAAGTTATCTTCTGGTTGCTGTTCGGAATTACAACCACCTACCATGCAAACGCCAATATTGCCCTTGTTGTGTCCTTTCACATGCGCGCCGGTTTGCGACAGCGGCCTACCCAGTTCGACATCCCCATTGCGACGAATCACAAAGTGATACCCCACATCGCGCCAGCCTCTCTTTTTATGCCATCGGCGAATATCGGCGACGTGAACATCTTGCTCCGACGGTGTGGCGCTGCAATGCACAGTAATAAAAGAGTAGGGCGGGCAATGAGGTAAGCGGAGTAACACCGAAACCAGGCTGAAAGAATAGGAGGCTGAAGGCAAACAAGGCTCTAACGAAGGGATGAACTCCACCTCGCCCGCTTGTTTTTCGGAATGAGCCTGCTTTTGCGAATCATCTCGCTCTTGCAAAACAGACGCGGCTAACGGCTGGTGTGGAACTCGATCAGTTGCTGGTGGAGTGTTTGACAAAATAAATCCTCTTGTTGTTGTAACCAGGTGACTAAAAACGTTGATAACGAACCTTTTAAATCAGGGTGTAATGCGATGTGTTGTCGCAAACTCGCGGCTACGGTTTTTGCATAACCGGCGTGGTGACGGACATAACGTAGATACATCACGCAATAACCCAGAGGCTGGCTTCGCCGCGCTCGGCTGATCATCCAACACATGTCCTCATAGCTGGGATCTTCAAAACGCTCCTCTTCAAAACAAACCGATTCATCACTTATCGAACCATCAGACATTAATCCATTGCTATCACGGCACCCGTCGCTACGGCCAAGAAATAGCGGCAGGTAAGACCGATTAAGAGAATAAGGACGGCACTCGATGCTCGCCATGCCCGGCTGGTACGCTGAAATAAAAAGAGAAACTATCGCCTTCATTAAGCACCTTATTGCTGTATGGGAAGGGCAATGTACTTCAAGGCTTTTGATTGGGGTTGACGGCAATAACGCGAAAAAGAAAGAACGCAGAAAAGTGAGAGGTGCTTCGAAGGTGATCATCTTAAGTAATGTTCTTGTTGCATATCAATGAGAGCACAAAGGAAAAACACGTTTTGTTACTTTTTATCTCGCCCCACCTTAGCCCCCAAAGCACCAAAAAGTGTTGTTAATGCACCTTTTATCAATGGTTATGCATATCTATCCGCTTTTATAGCGAGAACGATTTAAGTAGATAGACCCATTAACAAGGAGCGTTATTCATGTGTGTTTCCCTCATTCTCTCTTTCATCCCATTAAAAACCGGATCACCGATAAGCAAGTTGGTGTTATTAAAGTTGGCCGACAATGCCGACGCGCGTGGTGTGTGTTTTCCATCCTTAAATTACTTAGCACAATATTGTGAAGTATCGGTAAGAACCGTGAAACGACACCTCAACGAGCTAGAAAAACAAGGGTTTGTGAAGCGGATAAAACGGTTTGATAAAAAAGGCCGTCAGCGCAGCAATTTGTATCAATTACGCTTACCTAACGGCTGTCATCTTGAACAGAGTGATTTAGACCGATCGGACGTCGATAAAGCCGAGAACGAGCAACCGGAACTCAACCCAAGCCTTTCACAAAGTGACCATTCAGACACCCACCAGGGGGACTCAAGATCCAACACGGAGAGTGATCGCCCGGCACACATAATCTTTCATAAAGAACATAAAACAGATATCAGCTTGAAAAGCGGCATAGTAGACAACGCCGATATTCTTGATACCCCCAACGGCTCTGAAGAACATGAGACTTCCATACCTACAACCCAAAAAGAAGCCGTGATTGACCTGCTCACCAAAGAGGGTTGCGCACCGATTTATCATGAGTTCTACGAAATATTAAAACGCACCTACCCGAAGTTAGATGTGCTGCAAGAACTGCATGCCATGCAAGCTTGGTTGTACATCAACCCCGACAAGCGCAAACCCTTTGAACACATCGGCCACTTTGTGAATGGTTGGCTAAGAAGAAGTGCCCAAGCGAAGACTAAACGAGGTTTAACGCCTGTGCTTCAGCAAACAAAAGGCGCCAAGCAAACCCAAACGGTTAAACAAAAAAGAGTGGCTAAACCAACAGACACCAATAAACCGACAGCTGATCTCCACCACGCGCATTCGCTCCAAAGCGACCAAGTTGAAAATAAGCAGCAACAACCAACACCGGTCTCTCAGGCCCTAGCGGACTACAAAGCCAAAAGCACCACCAACCCGTTTGAAGCGCGTATCAAGGCCCTCATTCAATCCAAATTGGCGAGTACCGACCCCGAGCAGTGAGAACCTGTATTTCACATTACTTAAAGGCTTAAATTAGCCAAAGCGAACACAGACATAAAAACGTCAAGAGACAAAGGTAAAATTAGGAGAAGGCACATGGACGATACCAGCCTAAAAAAGCTGACAACGGAAGAGAAAGTAAAGGTGTTAGAGCGCGAGATAGAACGAGTGGAAGGGCGCATCGGCGAGTTCTTAACCTTGCTGGTTAACCACTACCCACAAGGGCTAACACGCACAGAAATTAAGGCATTGTTGGTGGTGAACAATAATGAAAGTTTTGTCTCACTTTATAGAAACGGTAAAATTTTCATTGATATAGAGAAGCGCTACTGCGACGCAGCACAAGAAAACCGGTACCACATAGGGACTAAGTTTCTGCAAGACGTACAATGTTTTCGCTGGGTGAATGCTTGGTAAGATGTTCGACCACTTCGCTTATAAATCAAGCTGGTTAATATGCACTTACTTTGCTAGAATCCCCTGCGCAAAACAGCCACGGATAGCTGGGGGGATGCATTCACCCCGTAAATACCTTGCCTTTAGGAGCCAAACCTAAGGGCGGTAGCGTGCCTGAATCTTAATGACTAGCCGAGTCTAGAACGCTAACTATCTCTTCTTAAACTAAATTAAATATGTCTGAGTACCTAAAAGTGTACTGAGGCATTTTTTGATGTTTACCCATCACTAAGTTCATCGGAACCAAGTGAAAGGGTGGTCTCAATAAAATAATTATTAACAATCAGGTTTTATTACTTATGAATTTGTCAGTAGAAAATGCAAAAATTGCAATAATTGGCTTAGGTTACGTTGGTTTACCTTTGGCTGTAGAGTTTGGTAAAAAGTCACCAACGATTGGCTTTGATATTAACCAAGTACGTATTGATGAACTGGCGCTTGGTCGTGATAGTACGCTAGAGTGCAGTGACAATGAACTTGCTGAAGCCTCTCACCTTTCTTACACCACCTCTCTTCAAGACTTAAAAGAGTGCAATGTCTACATTGTTACCGTTCCAACCCCCATTGATGAGCATAAACAACCCGATCTAACACCACTGATCAAAGCGTCAGAAGCGTTAGGCACAGTGATATCAGAAGGCGATATCATTGTTTATGAATCAACAGTATACCCAGGCGCGACGGAAGAAGACTGTATCCCAGTTGTAGAGCGTGTTTCTGGCCTTAAGTTTAACCAAGACTTTTTTGCCGGTTACTCGCCTGAGCGTATTAATCCAGGTGATAAAGAACACCGCGTGACTAATATCTTAAAAGTAACCAGTGGTTCGACACCAGAAGTGGCTGAATACGTAGATCAACTTTACAAGCGCATTATCACAGCTGGTACACACAAAGCATCTTCTATCAAAGTGGCAGAAGCGGCAAAAGTGATTGAAAACACGCAACGTGATGTAAACATTGCCTTGATTAACGAACTTTCAATCATTTTTAATAAGCTTGGTATTGATACGTTAGAAGTACTTGAAGCTGCGGGCACAAAATGGAACTTCCTTCCATTCCGCCCGGGGTTGGTGGGTGGCCACTGTATTGGTGTGGATCCTTATTACCTAACGCACAAAGCGCAAACAGTGGGTTACCATCCAGAGATGATCTTAGCGGGGCGCCGACTAAATGATGGTATGGGGCAGTATGTTGTTTCTCAATTAGTTAAAAAAATGCTGACAAAACGCATTCACGTAGAGGGTGCAAACGTACTGTTGATGGGGCTAACTTTTAAAGAGAACTGTCCAGACCTACGCAATACTAAAGTGGTTGATATTGTCTCTGAATTGAAAGAGTACAACATTAATGTAGACATTATGGACCCATGGTGTTCAAGCGAAGAAGCGCAACACGAATACGGCCTAACTTTGTGTGAGAAAGAACAACAAAATCATTACGATGCAATCATCATGGCTGTATCTCACAACGAATTCAAAGAGATGGGCGTAGAAAAAATCCGCTCGTTTGGTAAATCAGAGCATGTTCTGTATGACTTGAAGTACGTTCTAGACAAAGAAAGTGTGGATATGCGTCTTTAATTTATAGCCAAAACTAAAACTCAGGAGAAAACGCTTTAGCTCCTGAGTTTTATTATAAGGAAGGAACGAGAACCTCAACACTGTAAGCTGAACTTATTCATACTGAGTTTCGAGAAACGAATGTGGTTCAGAGTTTATAAACACAGCTTATCCTGTCGCAAAAAATAATATTTACCTCTCCACGGAAAACACAATGACCAAATACGAACAAATCCAACAAGAGCTCGCTGAGTTACCAAAAACATGGTTAGTAACGGGTGTTGCAGGCTTTATTGGCTCAAACCTACTTGAAAAATTACTAAAGCTTGATCAAACCGTGGTGGGGTTAGATAACTTCGCAACGGGGCATCAGCACAACTTAGATGAAGTTAAAGGCTTAGTAAGCGACGCTCAGTGGGAGCGTTTTAACTTTATTAAAGGCGACATCCGAGAGCCTCAAACATGCCAACAAGCCGTAAAAGGTGTTGATTACGTACTGCACCAAGCAGCACTAGGCTCTGTACCTCGTTCTATCGCTGATCCACTTACCACGAATGCTGCGAACATCACCGGTTTTCTAAACATGCTAGATGCTGCAAAAGAAGAAGGGGTAAGCAGCTTTACTTATGCAGCGAGCAGTTCGACATACGGCGACCACCCAGCGTTACCAAAAGTGGAAGAAAATATTGGCAATCCACTGTCCCCTTACGCAGTAACTAAATACGTAAATGAGCTTTATGCAGGGGTATATGCTCGCACTTATGGATTCAAGACCATTGGTCTACGCTACTTTAACGTGTTCGGTCGCAGACAAGATCCAAACGGCGCTTACGCTGCTGTCATTCCAAAATGGACTGCGGCGATGATCAATGGCGAAGATGTTTATATCAACGGTGACGGCGAAACGAGCCGAGATTTTTGCTACATCGATAACGTTGTACAAATGAACTTATTGGCTGCAACAGCACAAGATGAAGCAAAAGACGAAGTCTATAATGTAGCGGTAGGTGATAGAACTACATTAAATGATCTGTATTACTCAATTAAAAATGCACTAAACGAAAATGGCGTCGAAGCTGATACTGATCCTATTTACCGAGAATTTCGTGCTGGCGATGTAAGACATTCACAAGCGAATGTGTCTAAAGCGAAAAGCTATTTGTCTTATGTTCCAGAATATCGAATTATAGAAGGTATTTCTAATGCGATGCGTTGGTATAAGTCGTTTTTAAATTAATAATATTATTATAAATGCCATGTTTAATTAATTATGCATGGCATATGAATTTTAGAGCCTTTAATGTCCATAAAAAATAACTTAAAAAAAGTGATGACAGGCACTGCAATATCACAAATTATAGCATTGCTATCTATACCTGTTATTACGAGAATATATAGTCCAGAAGAGTTAGGCTTCTATGCTGTAGGACTATCTTTAGTTAGTATTATAGGTATGGTCTCTTCACTAAGGCTTGAAAGGCCTCTATTTCAATTATATGGAACAAATCAGTATGATCAAAGAATAGGAAGCATTGTTTTAGTATCATTTTTCGTTTCATTGATTATGACAGGAGTTATACACACCTTCATACGACTAGGAGTGATAAAGTTCAATGTTGACTATATTCCTCTTATATTTGCCTGGGGTTTTTTTTGTTCTTTAATTCAAGTTTTTACAGTGGCTTGTTCATCAAGTGGATTTTTTTCTGAAGTGTCAAAATCTGCAATAATTAGAAGTGTGCTATTTTTTGGTTGCCAGGTTAGTTTTGTTTATTTTTTTGAGAATAATCTTTCTCTAATATTATCTGCATTGCTCTCTTCTGTTTTTTGTTTTGTTACCTTAAAATGTAATGTGCAGTTCGATATATCAATGGCAAGATTTTTTATTTTTATAAAAAATAAAAGGAATAGGCTAGATGCTGTTAATGGGTTATTTCAGTCACTATTTTCATCAGTAAATAATAATATCAGTTTATTGGTGATATCTCAGTTGTGGGGAATACAAGTAGCTGGACTTTTTATGCTGAGTGAAAAGCTTATTCGTGTGCCAATTAACCTAATTTCTAATAACCTAAGACCTGTAAGTGCTAAACATTTTCAAGAAGAAGAAAATAGAAACTTAAAGAGTGTTATTAACATATCAATATATACGTTATCTGTGTCTATTATTATCGTTATATTAGTGTTTCTTCTCTCTGATTATATTATAGCTAATTTTCTTAGCTCGGAATGGCGCGACACTAGTAATATGATTAAAATTATGAGCTTTTGGATTATTGCCAATTTTATAGCACTTCCATTTCAATCGTTCAACCTTCATTATTTGAATATGAAGTATACGACTTGGAGTGAGCTCTTAGCTCTGTTTTTTAAAATCTTTCTATTATATCTAGGCTTTGTTTTCGATGTTGGGTATGAGGCTATATGCGTAATAGTTGTATTAAGTTCATTTTTCTATGCTCTAACTTCAATCACGATTACCACTCTTCATTTCAGGAGGGGTTTTTTTAGTGATTAACTTATTTATAAGATTCAATTCATGTCTATTTTTTATTTTTATGTGATATTGTCAGCTATAACTTCGATGGTTGTCTTTAGACCAAGGAGACGTATAGACTTCATAAGTGTTGGATTCTTGTCTCAGCAGTTGTATTTTATACCTCTAACTCTTCAGGCGTTTGGTGTAGAGATGTTATGGGGAGATTATCATTATTATACTGCAATTGTTGGATGTTATTTTTTATTATGCTTGATGTTTTTTGCTTTGCTCAAGATTCATGACAACAAAGGGGAGGTGAAAATAAAACCATTTATAGACTTGAATATATTTTCAAAATTTATGTGTATAATGGTTTTATTGGGTTTTTCTTTATCCTTTATTGCTTCTGGTGGTGGTATCTTCTTTTTGACCAAGCAAGAGATGATGAAAAGTTTAGGATATGGTTATATTTTATGGTCCATTTCAACAATAATACTCTTGCCTTTTTCAATTCATTTGAAGAATAAGTTTCTAATGGCCGTTAGTGCTATTTCTATACTGATTATTGTTTTCATAGGTTTTCGTAGTCCAGCTGCTATTGCGATTATAGCAGCGATAGTCTCACTTTGTTATACGAATAAAATTTCAATTCATAAATTAGGAATGAAGAATATTTGTATAATTTTAATTGTTGGCTTGCTTTTCTTTTTTTATAAGGGTGTTTATTCGGGTATAAAACTAGGTAATTATGAATTGGTGCTACTTCGGTTAACCGATGCTAATTACTATCTAAATTCTTTAGTTAATTCTGAGCCGAGTATGACAACCATGATTCTTTCAAAAACACTAGAGCATGATCTTAGAATAGACTTTTATCACTTTCAGAATATTATTGTATCTATGGGGTTCTTTGGCCCTTTTCAGCCCGATATTCAGAGCTTTAATAGCATCATGCAACCTGAATTTTTCCCAGGCTTATCTTGGGGGGTTGGCAGTAATGTTTGGGCTAATGTTTATGCAATTCTTGGATGGGGAGGGTTATTATTATTTATAACTTTTTACTGCTTATCATTATATTTAATTTCTTTTGTTCTTTCTAGAATAACAGGGTTTTACTTCTTGGCTTTATGTCCATTGGCCTCTTATTGGGCATTCTATATTCACAGAAATGATCTTGCTTATCAGATATCCTTAGAAAAGAGAGTTGGGATAATAATATTATTGGTAGCAATTTTAACATTCCTAGTTCAGAAGTGGTGCGTAAATGAAAAGTAATAATAAGGTACTAATAATTTTACCGACAGATGTTATTGGTGGTGCAGAAAGAGTTGCTCAAAATTTAGCGTACTATCATGCAAGTTTAGAAAGTGAGGTAAATGTTAATATTTATTTTCTTACAAGTAGTAAATCAGATAGTTGGATGAATAGCCGAGCTTATACTAACATAACTCTTTTTTATGGAGAATCCAAGAAGGAACGAGGTTCTTTACTAGGATTGTATAAATTCTTCAGGGTGCATAACGACTTTGACCTAGTATATACAACACATTCACATACAAATGCTTTGGTTAGCCTTTTAAGAAAGCTAACTATATTGAGAACTAAAAATTTGGTAACAAGAGAGTCAACTGTCTTTGCTGATCGTTTTTTTGGTGTAAAAGGTTTCCTGATTAGATCTTTATATAAGCTTTATGGAAATCAAAACTTGATTATTTGTCAAACAAGCTATATGAAGCAAAGGTTATTAGAAAGTGTTTTGTTGCCTAATGGTTTGAATGTTCAGGTAGTCCAAAATCCTATTAATATACATGCTATTTCAAGATTAACTATGGATGAAGTCGAGCTACCTAATAGCTTTAATATTGTTATTGTAGGCCGCTTGATTGATATAAAAAATCATAAGTTGCTAATTTCCTCTATTTTAAAAGTTAAAAATGAAGGTCTGTTGGACTTTCATCTACATATACTTGGAGATGGGCCTGATCATGACTGCTTAAATTATATAGTTAATAGTGAAGGGCTGCAAGATAATGTGACTTTTTGGGGAAGGGTAGATAATCCATATAAATTCATGCATAAAGCTGATTTAGGTGTACTCACGTCATTAAAGGAAGGGTTTCCCAATGTAATTATTGAAATGATGGCGGCAGGGACTAAAAATATTATTTCGACAAATTGTGCTGGAGATTTAGATAAACTACCTAATGTTACTTTGATGGATGGTTTTTCCAGTGATGAATTGGCTTCCTTATTAAAAATGTCTATTAAGAATAGATATGATTACAGAAAATTGTATTGTCAATACGCTAAATCAAGGGATGTGCAATCGTATTGGAATACTATAGAGCAATTCTTGAGTGAGTAGAGAAAATATGAATATTGTAACCTTAGGTGCATTACCATCATCACTTTATAACTTTCGAGGTGAATTAATTAAATCTTTATCCAATAACTGTCAAGTTGTTGCAATGGCGAGTGTGGCGGACGAGAAAGAAATAGAGCTTATTGAAGGGCTAGGTTGCCGGTATGTAGATTATCCAATATCTAGGAATGGATTAAATCCAGTTAAAGATGTGAGGACATTCTTTTTTCTGTCATCTTTCTTTAGAAATGAATCGAATGATTTAATTTTAGCTTACACTATCAAACCAATTATTTGGGGCGGTCTAGCAGCTAGATTTGCTAACGTTCCTTCATTTTATGCAATGGTAACTGGTCTTGGTTATGCCTTTCAAAAAGGTGGTTTTGCGAAGAATTCACTCAATTCTCTTGTTAAGTTTTTATATCGAGCAGCCTTAAAAAAATCAAAAGGTGTTATCTTTCAAAATAGAGACAATATGCAAGTATTTATTGATGAAGGAATTGTCCCAAAAGATAAATGTTTTCTAGTCAATGGCTCTGGCGTCGATCTCAGCCATTACAAAGTTTCCCCTTTACCTCCAAAGCCTCACTTTTTACTTATTGCTCGTCTACTCGGCGACAAAGGTATTCGTGAATACGCAAAGGCAGCTGAGATAGTTAAACAACAGTATCCTGAAACTGTCTTTGAGCTAGTTGGGCCGAAAGACCCTTCTCCTGATGGAATTAAACTAGATGAAGTCAACAAATGGGTTTCTTCTGGTGCTATCGAATATAGCGGCGCAACAACAGATGTGCGCCCATTTATTGAAAATTGCTCGATCTACGTTTTGCCTTCTTATCACGAAGGAATGCCGCGTACCGTGCTTGAAGCAATGGCGATGGGTAGGCCAATTTTAACTACCGATGTCCCTGGTTGTCGTGAAACTGTCGTTGATGGTGAAAATGGTTGGTTAGTACCAAAAGCTGATGCGAAAGCTTTGGCTGATAAGATGATCTGGTTTATAGAAAACCAAGAACAATGGTCAGTGATGGGCGAGAAAAGTCACACTATGGCAAATGAGAAGTTCGATGTTCATAAAGTGAATGCTGAAATCCTAAAAATTATGGGGCTTTCTGATGAAAAGACTGTTTGATTTTCTAACGTCTCTTATTGCACTTATCTTGCTATCTCCCATTATTGCGTTGGTAGCATGGAAGATCCGAAAAAATCTTGGCTCTCCAGTCTTGTTTCGTCAAACTCGCCCTGGGTTGAATGGAAAGCCATTTGAAATGGTCAAGTTTCGTAGCATGAAAGATGCGGTTGATGCCAAGGGGAACCAATTACCTGACGATGAACGTATGACGCCGTTTGGTGATAAGTTACGTTCAAGCAGCCTAGATGAGTTACCAGGCCTTTGGAACGTTTTGAAGGGTGACATGAGTTTAGTCGGCCCTCGTCCTTTATTGGTGCAATATCTCCCTCTTTATAACAAAGAACAAGCTCGTCGCCATGATGTTCGCCCTGGTATAACGGGGTGGGCTCAAATTAACGGGCGCAATGCAATCAGCTGGGAAGATAAGTTCGAATTAGACGTTTGGTATGTCGATAACAGAACGTTTTGGCTAGATATTAAAATTCTTTTCTTAACGGTAAAGAAAGTATTCGTTAAAGAAGGGATATCAGCAGATGGGCACGTTACCATAGAACCTTTTGCTGGTTCACAGAATCAAGGTAACAACTGATCATGAAAAGCTGTGCCATTTTAGGTGCGAGTGGGCATGGAAAAGTGATTGCCGAGATTGCTGAGCTTAATGGTTATCAGAATATCGTGTTTTTTGATGATCGTTGGCCAAGCTTAAACTCCGTCGAACATTGGGCGGTGTCGGGTGATACAAGCGCGCTGCTCTCTAACGTGAAAGAGTATGACCTTGTTGTTGTCGCGATTGGTCATAATACCACTCGTTGTGTTAAACAACGTGAATTGAGTTCTGCGGGAGCAAACTTTGATGTGCTTGCTCACCCAAGTGCAGTTTTAAGTAAGCATGCCAGTATTGGTGTCGGCTCGGTTATTATGGCAAATGCTGTCGTGAACCCTTTTAGTCATCTTGGCATAAGCTGCATTATTAATACGGGGTCTACTGTCGATCATGACTGCAAGCTCGCTGAAGGTGTCCACATTAGCCCTGGTGTTAACTTAGCTGGCGGCGTTGAAGTTGGTAAAAACACTTGGATAGGAATCGGCAGCCAAGTTAAACAACTTGTTGTTATTGGATGTGATGCTGTCATTGGCGCAGGTTCAACGGTTATCCATAATATTCCAAACTCTCAAACCGTCGTGGGTTCTCCAGCCCGTAAATTTATCAAATCATAAAAATTAAAACTGATTAGGTGACATCGTGCTTAATACATCATTTTCTCCATGGCCTTCGTTTACTCAAGAAGAAGCGGACGCCGTAAGTCAGGTTGTACTTTCAAATAAAGTAAACTATTGGACAGGCCAAGAAGGGCGTGAATTCGAAAAAGAGTTTGCGGCCTGGGTTGGCTGTGAATATGCAGTGGCGCTAGGTAACGGAACGCTAGCGTTAGATATTGCACTTAAAGCTCTAGGGGTAAGTCAAGGTGATGAAGTGATTACTACATCGCGGACTTTTTTGGCGTCAGCTTCCTCGATAGTGACGGCGGGAGCAATCCCTGTTTTCGCTGATGTGGATTTGAATAGTCAAAACATTACCGCTGAATCAATACAAGCGGTACTTACACCAAAAACAAAAGCGGTGATCGTGGTCCACCTTGCTGGTATGCCTGCCGAGATGGATGCAATTATGGCGCTTTCTGAAAAGCATGGCTTTAAGGTTATTGAAGATTGTGCTCAGGCGCATGGTGCTAAATACAAAGGTCGCAGCGTCGGTACGATTGGTGATATTGGTGCTTGGTCTTTCTGCCAAGACAAGATCATGACGACAGGTGGCGAAGGTGGCATGGTAACCACTAACGACAAAGAGCTATGGTCGTTTATGTGGTCTTATAAGGATCATGGTAAAAGCTTTGATGCTATTTACAACCGCGAGCACCCACCGGGCTTCCGTTGGCTTCATGAACGCTTTGGTACCAACTGGCGTATGACAGAAATGCAAGCGGTTATTGGTCGTATCCAAATCCAACGCATGGCTGAATGGACCCAACAGCGTCAGTCTAATGCTGCTATTATTGAAGCGGCGATTGCTGAACTTTCAATTGTTCGAAGTGTGGAAGTTCCAGATTACATCGAACATGCAGAATATAAACATTACGTGTTTATTCGCCCTGAACATCTAAAACCAGGTTGGACTCGTGATAAAATTGTTGAAGCGATTGTTGAACGCGGTGTACCTGCCTATCAAGGCAGTTGTTCTGAGGTTTACCGAGAAAAAGCATTTGATGGCACAAGTTACAGGCCAGAAGCGCCGTTAAAGAACGCCGTTGAGTTAGGTGAAACCAGCTTAATGTTTTTAGTGCACCCAACTTTATTACAAGGTGAGATTGAGAAAGCGGCTGAAGTTATTCGTGCTGTTCTCATTGAAGCACAAGCTTAATCAACCCTATAAGTAAAAAGGACTTTTCTTTCAGTATCTTTGGTCTCAGCATTATTGGCTTATTTGCTTGAGTTTCCAATATATGAGATGCCAGTTAGTTTAAGATCCTTTCTTTGATAGGTCATAAATTCCCCAATAGGTGAAAGTTGTCGAATTGTCGGGGTGTTTATATCCATCAAAATTGAAGCTTGAATTAAATATTCAGGCTGTCGTTTACACGTTCTTCTTGTGAACTTCAAACATGTTCAATACATCCCACTCATGCAGTCTTTGTGGTTTATTAAATACTAATAAATAAGAATACTTCTATGCAACGTCTACATTTCATATGGCACCTTTCTCGTTTTAAAAAGCGAGTTATCAGTGTTTCTATTGATACTTTACTTATTATCTTTGCTCTGCATATTGCGTTGTGGACAAGGTTAGGTGAATTTCATTTCTTGAATAATGGTGACAACTTATTACTGACAGGCTTAACAGTAATAACGACGGTCATTGCTTTTACTAAAATAGGACTTTATCGCGCCGTTCTTCGCTACCTTACCTTTCAAGCGCTGTTTGTAGTGATGGCTGGTGCAATATTTTCGGCAGTATCTTTGGCGATATTTGCTTATTACTTGCAAGAGCCGATCCCTCGCACAGTACCTATTATTTATGGTGCTTATTTAGCTTTGTTATGTGGTGGTTCTCGTTTAGTGGTTCGTAACCTTATTGCGACGACTTCACCGTCTAAAGATTCACCCGAAGAAGTATTAATTTACGGTGCGGGATCTGGTGGCCGACAATTGGCCTTAGCGTTAAGGGCGTCTGGGAGCTATCGAGTACGCGCGTTTATTGATGAAGATAGAACATTAACTCATACCGTTATTTTAGGTTTACCGGTTATCGATTTAGATAAAACGGAACGTTTGATCGAGAAGTACGACATTTCTAAGATATTGCTAGCAATACCCAGTGCCTCTCGTGCACGCCGTAAGCAAGTGTTGAATTTGTTAGCGCCACTGCCTGTTGAGATTCAAACCGTTCCAGAAATGGCTGATATTGTGTCAGGTAAAGCGAAAATTGATGAGCTTACTGATGTTCCCATTGAAGATTTGTTAGGTCGTGATGCGGTTGAGCCTCAGCAGGCTTTAATGGAAGCCAATATCAAGAATAAAGTGGTGATGGTGACCGGTGCCGGTGGCTCAATCGGTTCTGAACTTTGTCGTCAAATCCTAAAGCAACAACCTAAAACGCTAGTTTTATTTGAAGTCTCTGAGTTTGGCTTGTATCAAATCGACCGTGAGCTTTGTTTAGCAAAAGAAACCCAAGGTTATGATGTTGAAATTGTGCCGTTATTGGGCTCAGTTCAGCGTTCACACCGCCTGTTAACTTCCATGCAGTCTTTTGGCGTTCAAACGGTTTATCATGCAGCTGCTTATAAACATGTCCCTCTTGTCGAGTATAATGTAGTAGAAGGTGTGCGTAACAATGTTTATGGCACTTACTACACAGCTAAAGCGGCTATCGAAGCCGGCGTTGAATCTTTTGTGCTTATCTCGACAGATAAAGCGGTGCGCCCAACCAATGTGATGGGCACAACCAAGCGTATGGCTGAACTAGGTTTGCAGGCGTTGGCCGAGCAAGAGAACCAAAAAGAGAATGGCACACGTTTTTGTATGGTTCGCTTTGGTAATGTACTTGGGTCTTCTGGCTCGGTAATTCCTTTGTTTAAAAAGCAGATTAAGGCCGGTGGTCCACTCACCGTTACCCACCGTGATATTACCCGTTTCTTTATGACCATTCCTGAAGCAGCGCAGCTAGTTATCCAAGCTGGCGCAATGGGCAAAGGTGGCGATGTATTCGTTCTTGATATGGGCGAATCGGTCAAAATCACAGATCTTGCAGAAAACTTGATCAACCTTTCAGGGCTTTCTGTGAAGAATGAAGAGAACCCTCATGGCGATATTGAGATTCAATTTTCTGGTCTTCGACCTGGCGAGAAACTTTATGAAGAATTGTTGATTGGAGACAACGTAGAGCCAACGGCTCATGCTCGGATCATGACCGCTCAAGAAGTCTTCTTGCCGATAGAAGAATACGACACTTTACTAGAATCTTTAGATTTTGCTTGTCATAACCTACAGCATGAAACGATACGTCAACTTCTCGTCGACGCGCCGGCTGGGTTTAAACCGACTGATGGGGTTGGTGATTTGGTTTGGAATGCCACTCAAGTACGAAAAGAGGTTGTAGGAGTCTAGAGCGCGCTGATCTTACTCTCGGTTAGGTGTATGTATCGGTCAAAATATGGCATTCTCATTGTTACTGTTTAAAAAGGACACATGGATAGTAGGATATGGATACCAACTCGCATCAACTCTCTTTACGCACCATTGAACCATCGGATTACACCGAGCTCGCGGCATTAATGGATCTCGTCTTTCCTGATGTTGGAGGGGCGTGGCCACGTTTGACCATCCTGGATCTGATTCATCAGTTTCCTGATGGGCAAATTTGTATTGAAGATAACGGTAAGATCATCGGCGCCGCTTTGACGATTAAGGTGAATTACAATCGCTTTTCTCTCCCTCACCTTTATACGGACATCATCACGGAAAACAACGTGATTCAGAACCAAGTGACAGGCGATGCCATGTATGGTTTGGATGTCTTTGTGCACCCCGATTACCGAGGGCTCCGTTTGGGCCGCCGTTTGTATAATGCTCGTAAAGAACTGTGCCGGAGCAAAAACTTTAAAGCCATATTAGCGGGCGGTCGCATTCCTCATTACCACGAACATGCGAATGAACTGAGCGTGGCGGAATACATCGATAAAGTAAAACGTCGTGAACTTCATGATCCCATTTTGTCGTTTCAGTTAGCGAATGATTTCGATGTGAAACGAATTATGCGCGGCTATCTACCCGAAGACGACGCATCCAAAGGGTATGCCACGCTGCTGGAGTGGGATAACTTTTTCTATGAAGAAGACATTCAATCGGTTCACGATGTAGAGAAAAACCTGATCCGCATTGGCGTGGTGCAATGGCAAATGCGCGCCATGAACGATTTAGAAGATTTGCTCGATCAAGCGGAGTTCTTCATTTCTTCTCTGGCCAATTACCAAGCTGACTTCGCGCTGTTCCCTGAATTTTTTAACGCGCCACTGATGGGGCTGAAAAAGGAACAAAATTCGGTCGAGGCCATCCGTTTTCTCGCTGGCTTCACAGAAGAGATCAAATCGCGCTTTTCCCAATTAGCGGTGACCTACAACATCAATATCATCGCCGGTAGTATGCCGATTATTGAAGAAGACGGTAAGTTGTATAACGTCGCTTACCTACTGCAGCGTGACGGCAGCATTAATGCTCAGTACAAAATCCACATTACGCCTCATGAACAAAGAGATTGGGTGATTGATGGTGGCGACAAGGTACAGGTGTTTGATACGGATGCAGGTAAAGTGGGCATACTCATTTGTTACGACAGCGAGTTCCCGGAGCTGGGTCGAATGATGGCGGAGCAGGGCGCACAAATTGTGTTTGTGCCGTTTTGGACGGATACCAAAAATGGTTACCAGCGCGTTCGTATTTGTTCACAAGCGCGAGCGATCGAGAATGAATGTTATGTGGCGATTGGTGGCAGTGTTGGCAACCTACCTCGTGTTGATAATGTCGATATTCAATACGCACAGTCAGCCGTGTTCTCACCCTCAGACATTTATTTCCCGCACGATGCAACATTGACAGAAGCCAGTGCCAATACCGAAATGATCATTTTTGCAGATGTCGATTTAACGAAGCTTAAGCAGCTTAATATGGAAGGATCGGTCACTAACTTACGCCACCGTCGACTTGATTTATACGGGGGCTTTACCAAAGCAAACATGAGATCATCAAATACAAAATGATGCTTTTTTTCATGTTCAGTTGCCCGACCTGCGCCCTTTCTTGATCTTCCGCTACAGTTTTGACTGTAAACTGTAGTAAAATTACGCTAATTTGTTTCTATACCGATTTATTTTGAATTGAACGAGGTCAGTCCTATGTCAGCTAAGAAGCCAATGGCTCTAGTGATCCTTGACGGTTACGGTTACCGTGAAGACAACCAAGACAACGCGATCGCGAACGCGAATACACCAGTAATCGACGGTCTTATCGCTAACCAACCTAACACGCTAATCTCGGCTTCTGGCTTAGATGTAGGCCTACCTGATGGCCAAATGGGTAACTCTGAAGTGGGTCACACCAACATTGGTGCGGGCCGCGTGGTATACCAAGATTTAACGCGTATTACGAAATCAATCGCAGACGGCGAATTTGGTCAAACTGAAACGCTAGTGAACGCTATCGATAAAGCGGTAAAAGCTGAGAAAGCCGTGCACATCATGGGCCTTATGTCGCCAGGTGGCGTTCACTCTCATGAAGACCACATCTACGCAGCGGTTGAAATGGCCGCTGAACGTGGCGCAGAGAAAATCTACCTACACGCATTCCTAGACGGCCGTGATACGCCGCCACGTAGCGCAGAAAACACATTAGCGCGCTTCCAAGCGTTATTCGCGAAACTAGGCAAAGGCCGCGTGGCTTCGCTTATTGGTCGTTACTACGCAATGGACCGTGATAACAACTGGGATCGCGTTCAAGAATCTTACGACCTGCTGACTCAAGCAAAAGCGGAATTCACATTCGACACGGCCGTAGCTGGCCTAGAAGCGGCTTACGCTCGTGAAGAAAACGATGAGTTTGTTAAAGCAACGGAAATCAAAGCGGAAGGCGAAGAGTCTGCGGCTATCGTTGATGGCGATGCGGTTATCTTCATGAACTACCGTGCCGACCGTGCGCGTGAAATCACACGTGCATTCGTGCCTAATTTCGACGGCTTTGAGCGTAGCGTATTCCCAGCAATCGACTTTGTGATGCTGACTCAATACGCAGCAGACATCCCACTGCTTTGTGCATTCCCACCGGCTTCTCTAGAGAACACGTACGGTGAGTGGCTATCGAAAGCAGGCAAAACGCAGCTACGTATCTCTGAAACCGAGAAATACGCGCACGTGACGTTCTTCTTCAACGGCGGTAAAGAAGACGAGTTTGAAGGCGAAGAGCGTCAGCTTGTGGCTTCTCCAAAAGTCGCAACTTACGACCTGCAGCCAGAAATGAGCGCGCCAGAGCTAACTGACAAGTTGGTTGCCGCAATCAAAGGCGGCAAATACGACGCTATCGTGTGTAACTTCCCTAATTGTGACATGGTTGGCCACACAGGCGTTTACGATGCAGCGGTTAAAGCGGTAGAGTCGCTAGACGAATGTCTTGGCAAAGTGGTTGAAGCCATCAAAGAAGCCGATGGCCAACTGCTTATCACAGCGGACCATGGTAACGCGGAAATGATGGTAAACCCAGAAACGGGCGGCATCCACACAGCGCACACTAACCTACCAGTGCCACTTATCTACGTGGGCAGCAAAGACGTTGAGTTCAAAGAAGGCGGTAAGCTGTCTGACTTAGCACCAACGATGCTTTCTCTGTCTGGTATTGATATCCCAGCTGAAATGTCAGGTGACGTGCTCGTTAAGTAGTCAGTAGTTAAGTAATGGTTTGGCTCAGCGGTTCACGTTGAGCTTTAACGATTTTGAAAGCCCGCACTTCAAAGTGCGGGCTTTTTTATAGATGCGAGATACGAGTAAACGGGATGCGAAGAACTTACCCGCATCTCGAATCTTTCTCTACTCGAAGCGCAAAGCAGTATCCGGTAATACCGCCGACAATATTCCCCAAGGCTAAGCCAATAAACAACCCTTCGACGCCATCGATTTGGCTGCCTATCCACGCAAAGGGTAGGGTAAACACAAACAGGCGCATGAAGCTCCATTGGAAGGCTTTTAGTGGTTGATGCATCGCGTTCATGCCGCTGATCAGCATCATCACAATGCCTTGGAACCCATAGCTAAAGGGTACAACTAGCAGGTAATGCCATAATATGCCTCGCACCGACTCTTCTTGAGAGAACAGAGCGGCCAAAGGAATGCTCAGCGGTACCATCATTAAGAAAACCAAACCTTGAAACAATACGGCAAAACGCATGCTCAAAAAGAGCCCGTCAAAGCTGCGTTTAGGGTTGTTTGCGCCAAAGTTCTGCGCCATGAAAGGGGTCAGGGCCGAGGTGAGAGACATTAATACGATGATAAGAATCGATTCAATACGTTGCGCTGCGCCATAAGCGGCCACGGCTTCAGTGCCTTGTTTGGCTAACATCATCATGATGATAGCGCCAGCAAGTGGGTTTAGGGCATTAGAGAGTGCGGCTGGGGTGCCTATTTTTAAGGTCTGTCGCCAGTCATTGATGATATTGGCCAGTTTAGGGGGAGCCAACAGTTTCTCTCGTATGGTTAACACATACAGTGAGCCACACAAGGCTCCAAACCAACTAAAACCGCTGGCAATGGCTGCGCCTTGAATCCCCAGCTCAGGAAAAGGCCCATAACCAAAGATGAGTAGCGGATCTAAGACGCCATTGATCAGCCCTGCGATCATCATAATTTTGGCTGGCGTTTTGGTGTCGCCGCTGGCTCGTATGGCGCTGTTGCCTGCCATTGGGATAACCAGTAATGGGATGGCCAGATACCACACCCACATGTATTCCGATATCAGCGGCAATAACGCTTGCTTTGCCCCTAACTGAATAAACATAGGCTCTAAGAAAATAATACCCATCGTTGAAGCGCAGCCGACAAGCAGTAAGGCAAGCAGTAAGCCATGACAGGTAAAACGTGCCGCATTTTGTGCGCTGCCTTGGCCAAGTAATCGGCCAATACACGTCGATAAACCAATACCAATGCCCATGGTGATGCAGTTGATGGCAAAGGTAACCGGAAAAGTAAAACTGACCGCCGCTAAGGCTTGGGTGCCAAGCAACGAGATAAAGAAGGTGTCGACTAGGTTAAACATCAAGATCGCCACCATACCGAAGATGGTCGGTATGGTCATAGTGCGCAGAGTGTTTGCTATCGGGGCGGTTAAAAGCCCGTGCTTATCTTGCATGTAAAACGCCGATTGAAACGAAAAACGTAGGATAAATCAGAATGAATCAAATGTAGAGAGCGGATAAACAGATGCGGGATAGGGAGGCTTCTTTTTTCTTTTTTCGCTACTCGTTCATTTGCATCTCGAATCTGCTCTTTCGATCACAATTTTTATCTTTTCCCCCCTTGGGATCTTCCACATTGCCCCCAACATATTGAGTAACCTCATGCCAATCGTGGCAACTATCATATTAAATGGAAATTATCAGGAGATACGACCGATGAATATCCGTCCTCTACACGACCGAGTTATCGTTGAGCGCCAAGAAGTTGAATCTAAGTCTGCTGGTGGCATCGTTCTAACTGGTTCTGCCGCTGAAAAATCAACGCGCGGTATTATTCTAGCTGTTGGCAAAGGCCGCATTCTAGAAAACGGTTCAGTACAACCGTTGGACGTTAAAGTTGGCGACACCGTTATCTTTGCAGAAGGCTACGGCACTAAAACTGAAAAGATCGATGGCAAAGAAGTTCTGATCATGTCTGAAAACGACATCATGGCGATCGTTGAGTAATCCGACCCATAAAACTGAACTTACTGAATAAAGAATTGAAAGGAAATTAAGATGGCTGCAAAAGACGTTAAATTTGGTAACGACGCACGTATTAAAATGCTAGAAGGTGTAAACGTTCTGGCTGACGCAGTAAAAGTAACGTTGGGCCCTAAAGGCCGTAACGTTGTTCTAGACAAATCATTTGGCGCACCGACTATCACTAAAGATGGTGTGTCAGTGGCTCGTGAAATTGAACTTGAAGACAAGTTCCAAAACATGGGTGCACAAATGGTGAAAGAAGTGGCTTCGCAAGCGAATGACGCGGCGGGCGACGGCACAACAACAGCAACCGTATTGGCTCAGTCTATTATCGCTGAAGGCCTAAAAGCGGTTGCTGCTGGCATGAACCCAATGGATCTTAAGCGTGGTATCGACAAAGCGGTTATCGCAGCGGTTGAAGAGCTGAAGAACCTTTCTGTGCCATGTTCAGACACTAAAGCGATTGCTCAAGTCGGTACTATCTCTGCGAACTCTGACGCAACAGTCGGTAACATCATTGCTGAAGCGATGGAAAAAGTAGGTCGTGATGGCGTAATCACGGTTGAAGAAGGTCAGGCTCTGCAAGATGAGCTAGACGTAGTAGAAGGTATGCAGTTCGACCGCGGTTATCTGTCACCTTACTTCATCAACAACCAAGAAGCGGGTTCTGTTGATCTAGAAAGCCCATTCATTCTTCTTATTGATAAGAAAGTGTCGAACATCCGTGAACTGCTTCCGACTCTAGAAGCAGTAGCAAAAGCATCTCGTCCACTTCTAATCATCGCTGAAGATGTAGAAGGCGAAGCGCTAGCAACGCTTGTTGTGAACAACATGCGTGGCATCGTGAAAGTGGCAGCGGTTAAAGCACCTGGTTTCGGTGATCGTCGTAAGTCTATGCTGCAAGATATCGCTATCCTAACAGGTGGTACGGTTATCTCTGAAGAGATCGGCCTAGACCTTGAGAAAGTAACGCTAGAAGACCTAGGTCAAGCTAAGCGCATTACTATCACTAAAGAGAACTCAACCATCATTGATGGCGCGGGCGAAGAAACAATGATTCAAGGTCGTGTTGCTCAAATCCGTCAACAAATCGAAGATGCAACGTCAGACTACGACAAAGAGAAGCTTCAAGAACGTGTCGCTAAGCTAGCTGGCGGTGTTGCAGTGATCAAAGTAGGCGCAGCAACTGAAGTTGAGATGAAAGAGAAGAAAGACCGCGTTGAAGATGCCCTTCACGCAACTCGTGCTGCCGTTGAAGAAGGTGTGGTTGCTGGTGGTGGTGTTGCACTTATCCGTGCTGCATCTAAAGTTGCTGGCCTTGAAGGTGACAACGAAGAGCAAAACGTCGGTATCCGTGTTGCACTGCGTGCAATGGAATCGCCGATTCGTCAAATCACTAAGAACGCTGGCGATGAAGAATCAGTGGTTGCTAACAACGTTCGTGCTGGCGAAGGTAACTACGGTTACAACGCGGCGACTGGCGAATACGGCGACATGATTGCAATGGGTATCCTAGATCCAACTAAGGTAACTCGCTCTGCACTTCAGTTCGCAGCATCGGTTGCGGGTCTGATGATCACAACAGAAGCGATGATCACAGATAAGCCTCAAGACGCAGCGCCTGCAATGCCTGATATGGGTGGCATGGGCGGTATGGGTGGCATGGGCGGTATGATGTAATCATCCCCCTGACTTAATCCTATAAAGTCTGAAAAGCCCCGTAAATGTCGCGTTTACGGGGCTTTTGTTTGTTTTGAGTTTCTACAATCAAAAATGCTAACGCCGTTATTGAGCTCATCAAATACAATTTCTGAATTAAAGGGCTAACCAACGGCGGCTCTGTACATAGAGCAATATAGATCTTCTACTTTGATTGGTTTGGGAAGGGCGTCTTCAAACCCTTTACTGAGGTAGTCTTTGATTTCACTCTCTTTTACGTTCGCGGTGACCGCTATAATCGGTATCTCTGGTCGTATTTGCTTAATCTTTTGGCAAGCGGTCACTCCATCCATTATCGGCATCTGAATATCCATTAAGATAAGCTGAATATCATCAGACAACATATCCAGAGCCTCTTGCCCATCACTAGCGGTAATGGGGGAAATGCCAATATTATTAAGAAATTTAGTGATGATAATTTTATTAACTCTATTATCCTCCGCCACAAGAACACCTAAACCTTTTAGGGCGGAATAATCCTCAGGGTCTTTTGTTACATCAACCTTTTGTTCTCCGTCATTCGAGAATGGAAAATTGAGGTGTAGAATAACGGTTGTCCCAGAGCCTAGCTCACTGGATACTTCTATTGTTCCGCCCATTAAGTCCATGAGTGATTTGACAATAGACATTCCTAACCCAGTCCCGCCATAAGTACGTGAGATAGAACTATCACCCTGTTCAAATTCATCGAATAGTTTAGCTAGGGACGAAGGACTCATCCCAATTCCAGTGTCAGTAATTTCGACCCGAATATCTCCTGATGCACCTAGCTCTTGGACGGTTAAAGTTACAGACCCGTTTTCGGTAAACTTTGTCGCGTTATTGAGTACATTAAACATGACTTGTTTAAAGCGTAAGCCATCGCAAAGCCGAATTGGAAAGTGGAGATTATTAGAAAAATGAAACGTTATACCTTTATTTTCACATACTGTTGCGTAAATCGTCTCAATCGAAGTTAACAAATCAGCTACATTATACTCTTCTATATTGAGGCTGTATCTGTTTGAGTTAAGGCTGGTGAAATCGAGAATATCATCAACTAACGTCACTAACATGTCGCTACATAAAATCGCATTTTTCACCGATACCCGAGTGTCTTTGTCTACTTCTTGAGAATCAATGAGTTGTAAACTGCCATGAATACCATTAATCGGTGTTTTAAGCTCGTGAGATATTTTCGCTAGTAAGTTAGATTTGGCATGGTTTGCATCTTCTAACTCTGATGTTAATGCTTCGAGGTCTTGCACTTTGCTTTCCAGCTCTTCAACGTTAGAACTGATAATACTCTCTGCCTTTTTGTTATAACGATAGAAGTAGATTAACAATGAAA
Source organism: Vibrio sp. 5S239 (assembly GCF_041439575.1). Classification (NCBI taxonomy): domain Bacteria; kingdom Pseudomonadati; phylum Pseudomonadota; class Gammaproteobacteria; order Vibrionales; family Vibrionaceae; genus Vibrio; species Vibrio sp. 5S239. The sequence continues at coordinate 199,568 of NZ_JBGOOM010000006.1, forward strand.
AAAACAAAAAAGATAATAGAAAGACTGAACTGAGGAGCCAGTTTTTTGTTTCGGTCATTTCTTGTCGTAACACGACTTCGCCATGATGTACCGATGTTCGCAATGCTTGAAGTACATGTTTTTCGTACTCTTCTTTTAGGGAAAAGTATTTATCATTTAACAGTAAAGATTGGGCGTCAGAGTAGTGCTGCCTTTTGGCTAGCTCAATTGCCCTCATTTCTATTGCTATGAGCTGATCATTCGTGTGGGAAGTCGTTTCAATGGCCTCTTTTACTCTAGGCTCTAAATACTCAGCCATCTTTAACGCGTTATCTAACTTATCTGCTGTCTCTAAGTAACGTTCTTCCCAATGAGGATTTTGAGTAAAAGCATACATTCGTGCCGACATGGTTAATACTTCATCAAAATATATAATGTCTTGAGTCGCTTGTTTAATCGCTGATAGGTGTTTGTCTATGGTGTTTCTTTCTTGAAGATTACTGAACAAAAAAGGAGTGAGCGATAATACACCTACCCCAAATACACAAACCAAGATGATGATATTGACTTTGAGAGTCTTCACTTTGTTTAGATCTTGTGGCATAACTCACTCTATAATATATTCATTTAATTGCACTTATTATAGGTCATCTAGATAAGCACTGCCCCTCGTTTAAAGGTACAAGATTTTTACGCCATTTTTGCCATCTTTTTTGATGTGATACATCGCCAGATCGGACTGGTGGTACACCTCATCGAAGTGATACTCCCCTTGATTAAACAGACACACACCAATACTCATTCCGATGGTGACACCCGTCAACATCTGGTTGCTTTCAGGCACAACGGTTTTTAACAGTTCGTCACAAAAAAACATCACCTCTTTTTGTTCTGTATTGGGGTATAAAACGACAAATTCATCCCCGCCAATCCGTCCAATTTGTGCTTGTTCTGAGGCGAATGAAACAAAGCGCTCTGCGATAAAACTCAGTATTCGATCACCGGTCTGATGCCCTAAAGTGTCATTCACTGCTTTAAAGTTATCGATATCAATAAAGATCATCGCGGCTTTTTGTAACGTATTCGAACGCTTCATTTCATTAAAATGCTTCTCGATAGATTGTCTATTGAGTAACCCCGTCAGCTTATCGGTTGAGGCCAATATTGCGAGCTGTTGCTCAAAGCGTTTTTCTTTCGTGATATCGATGTGCGTGCCCATTACCCGAATCGGGGTTCCATTCGTATCAAACTCTACAGTCCGGCCTCTATCGTACACATAACTATCGCTCCCATCTTTATGAGTCATGCGATAAACAACCTCATACAAATCAGTATTCCCCGTGAAGTGATCCTCAAAAGCTTTGAGGGCTTGGTGATAATCATCGGGGTGTAAGTTATTTTTCCAAGTTTCAAACGTCGCGTTCAGCTCATGAGGTTGGTAGCCAAGCATTTTCCCCCAATCCATATTAAAGATGGTGAGCTTTCCTGAAGGAATATGGTGCTCCCATAGACATAGTCCATTACTGTCGAGTGCGGCATTCAATTTTTCTTGTAGACGAGTATTGTGTCGTTTGAGCTCTGCATTTTCTTTTTTGAGTTGCGCAATTATGTCTAAAGAGGCTTGCATTATTTTTTATCTACACTGTGGGGGTAGTATCAAAAATATAAATAAAAATAATGAACTTTTCTACTGTTGTCATAGCAAACTTATCTTCGCCCCCTTCGGTCTGGAACTGAGTTTTAGAGAGGGCTGCACGTTACCAACGTAATTTCAGAGACAGGTTATAGCGCCTAAGCGGTCGCTGTTTTTAGATGCAGGATGGGTCTTGCTTCGAAGTGGGGTCGTGAGCGACAGGAAGTACTGGTGTTCTTAAAATGCTCAAGTGGATTCATTTGAGCATTTTCTTTCGCTACAGGCGGTATTCGCCAGCCCTTTCTGGTTGGTATGTAATATCTAGGATCGTGACATCAACTTGAGACCCATCTGGCTTCGTCCATTGAATGGAATGGCCGGTGGATAGGCCAATCAAAGCACTCCCTATCGGCGCTAAAATTGAGATTTTTGTGCCGCTACTGTCCACGTCTTTTGGGTAAACCAAAGTCAAAGAAAACTCTTTCTTTGTCGCATCGATTGAAAATGTCACTGTTGAATTCATCGTGACTATGTTGTCAGGCAGTTGATCGGGCTCAAGAATGGTCCCACGCTCCAATTCTTGTTCGAGTTGCTCTGTAGACGGGCTGTTGCGTGGTAAAGACTCAATCAGGTCATAGATTCTATCGACATCTAAGGATGAGAGTGTGATATCCGGTTTCGTATTCATATTTTCCTCATAAATAATAGCGCTGACGTGTTAGACAGCGCTAAGCATTAAACTAAGTATTTGATCTAACGTCTTATTACTCAGTCAACATTAAAGTAAATAGGAGGTTAGACAGATAAAACCACAACTTGGATGACCGTGTTTTGGATGACAGTGTTGTTTGATAACAGTGTTGTTGCTCTAATCCATCCGTGTTGTTGTCTAGTAAGTGAGTGTTAATCCAATGTTTGAGTAACGATAGATTGAGTCGGTGTGTTGTGAAATAAACACCTTCGCAAGGTAGCCTAAAGTTGGTCGTGTTTTTAGACACAACTCTCTATCTGAAACGTATTTGGGTGGTGAGCTTATCGGTGTTTGTATGGTTTTGTATTAAGTGAGAATTATCACTGACCATTCGGCTCGAAGTAGAAGTGCCGTCACGATAAGCTTTTTGGTCAACACTTTCCCCATGGAGATGACTCTACTCTAGATACCCCTGAAATCAAGCTCGAAGTGCGATACTTCATGGGTCAGATAATCAATTGTTGAGAATAAGAGATATCAATCAAAAACATGGTGTTTGGTTCTCATCGGATTCTCAATTTATAGGGTATTAAGCGTCCACAGTGGCAAAGAATGATGACCTGTTTAACCAGAACCTTCCGGTTGTATGGTTGTCCGGGGATAGGGGGCTTCATTGCGCTTTATGAGTTTAAAGCTATATTCAACAGTATAGTCATGACATTGTTTTAACATGGGTGACTGTATAATAAAGGACAATAGACGCTTGATTTAGAATGTATAAATCAGGTTAATAATAAATCAAAGCAACAATAAATCTAGGCAATAATAAGTCAGTGGAGACTCCCCAATGAAAAAACTACTTTCGATACTTGCTGTTTCTGCAGCAGTGATGGCACCAGCAGCATTTGCTTCTTCGCCTGTTATGTTCTCAACGATCAACGGTTTTAACGCACCAGACGCCGATGCGGTTGGCGGTGTACGTGTTGCGCTGCTGCATGGTCAAGTGAGCGATCTAAAAGGCCTTGATCTTGCCGTTGTTGGCATGTCTGAAACGCAAACCACAACCGGTGTCAACCTAGGTATTTTCGGCGCATCAAAAGTGAACCAAGAGATGACAGGTGCTTCACTTGGCTTCTTCAACTGGAATACGGGTAACACAACCGGTGTAAACCTAGGTGCCGTGAACATTACTAACGATGTTAAAGGTGCCAACGTAAGTTTCGTCAACTACTCTGAAGGTAACACTTTGGTTGATGTAGGTGCCGCGAACTTATCTGAAGTATCAACCGTTCAGGTGGGTATTTTCAATAAAACAAACAAGATTGAAGGCGTACAAGTTGGTTTGATCAACTGTGCTGACAACGGTTTCTTCCCATGTTTCCCAATTATTAACTTCGCTAAATAATTGAGTTTTCGTTTGTTATTGAAAAATCGAACTAATGACTAACGCCTAAACCTATGGTTTAGGCGTTGTTTTAATAACGGTTTATAGCTCATGTCACCAAGGTTTAGTTTTCGCTACCTTCTGGTTCATTGAGTCGAAAGGCTCGAATAGGGGCGGTGACTCTGAGTCGATACGATCTGAATAGGTACGAAGACTCTATTCAATGTGTAGGTCGAGTGGGGTTTTACTGCTGCGACCGCCGATCTCGCGAGTTAACTTGGGCACTAGGTAACCAGAAACTTCAGAGATTAAGCCTTTAAAGTGATGCTTTGCTTCTTCATCCGAGATATGGAAATGCGCCGCGCCCTGTACTTTATCAAGCACATGCATGTAGTAAGGCAATACACCGGCATCGAATAGCTTTTCGCTTAATGCTTTCAATGAGTCAGCACTGTTGTTGACCCCTTTCAACATCACACCTTGATTAAGTAGAGTCGCACCCGTTTGTTTTAGTTTGTGAAAGGCTTGCTTGAGCTCTGCATTGATCTCATTGGCATGGTTAATATGGCTAACCATGACGATATTGAGCGGCGTTTGTTTGAGTAGCAGACACAACTCATCCGTCACACGTGCTGGAATCACCACAGGTAAGCGACTGTGGATACGCAACGTTTTGATATGTGGAATGGTCTCAATGGCTTGCACTAGCCATTCGAGTTCGCTGTCTTTTGCCATCAGTGGGTCTCCACCCGATAAGATGACTTCGTTGATCTCTGGGTGCTCTGCGACATAGTCGAGGCTGGTTTGCCACGCTGACTTTGATCCCTTGTTATCTTGGTAAGGGAAATGACGACGGAAGCAGTAGCGACAGTTGATCGCGCAACCGCCTTTTACAATCATCAATGCACGGTTTTTGTATTTATGCAGTAGCCCGGGAATGGCGTTGTCTTGCTCTTCTAATGGATCGGCGGAGTAGCCGGGATGAACCTCAAACTCTTCGCTGAGCGGTAAAACCTGTCGCAGTAAAGGATCATGTGGGTTGCCTTTTTCCATTCGCTCAACAAAGCTTATGGGCACTCGAAGCGAAAACAGCTCACGCGCCGCGAATCCTTTTTGCCACGGTGCAGGGTCTATTTCTAATACTTCGAGCAGTTTTGTCGGGTCAGAGATCGCATTCGATAGCTGTTTGAGCCAGTTTTGCTCAACAGATTCGACTTTTCGGGTTATGATATGCGGCATTGAAATCAACTCAAAGATGTGTAAGAGGAAATCATGGCGTCAGTAAGCACCAATGAATTCAAAGGCGGTTTAAAATTCATGATGGATAACGAGCCTTGCTCAATTATCGAAAATGAATACGTTAAGCCGGGTAAAGGCCAAGCGTTTAACCGTGTAAAACTTCGTAAACTGCTGTCAGGCAAAGTGTTAGAGAAAACATTTAAGTCAGGCGATACCGTAGAACTAGCCGACGTTATCGACGTTGAACTAGGCTACCTATACAGCGACGGCGAATTCTACCACTTCATGAACAACGAAACATTCGAGCAAATCGCGGCTGATGTAAAAGCAGTGGGCGAGACAGCAAAATGGTTAGTTGAAAATGACGTTTGTACTCTAACGTTGTGGAATGATAACCCTATCACAGTAACTCCACCAAACTTTGTTGAGATCGCAGTAACTGAAACCGATCCTGGCCTGAAAGGCGACACACAAGGTACTGGCGGTAAGCCTGCAACTCTAGCAACTGGCGCGGTAGTTCGCGTACCTCTATTCATCGCAATCGGTGAAGTTGTTAAAGTTGATACTCGTACTGGCGAATACGTTGGTCGTGTGAAGTAATTGACTTCAAGTATCTGAAAAAGGTCGCTTAGGCGGCCTTTTTTGTATCTGGAGATCGGGGAGAACCGAGCCAGAGAGATATGAGATGTAACCAATAGCAAAAAAGCAGAACAAGACAATCTTGTTCTGCTTTTAGTTTTAGAGCTTCGAGGCTCGTTTACTCGAATCCCGAATCTGCTTTTAAATCATAAAAATGAAAATAACAGACAATGCGCTAATTAGGCCTGCGAAGAAGTAGCAACCCACTTTACCCGCAACGCCGACGTGGAACTTAAGGTCGTGCATACCGTGATGAAGACGGTGCATGGCGTGCCACATTGGCAGTGCTAACGTGCCGATGATGAATAGCGCACCGATAATGCTGGTGGCAAATTCAGAGACACGTTCGTAGCTCATCGCGTTAGCGTCAATAATGCCCATTGGCACTAAGATACCAAGCACTAAGATCGTGATGGGTGTGATCATCGCGAACCACGTACCGCCAGCGCCGAATAAGCCCCACCAGATTGGCTCGTCAGAACGTTTAGGAGCACGATTTACTTTGTAGTTTGTGTTCATAACGAAAGCTCCTTACACCACAACAAGAACGATTAAAGAAATAAAAGCCACCGCTGCCCACTGAGTCAGTACGATGATTCTTTTGTCCACCAATTTACCTTTCAGGCGGATCGGCATTACTTGAGGCATCATGCTGAAGAAGGTTTGAGCGTGCATCAAGCTACCTAGCAGTGCCACGATATTAATACCGACAACGATAGGGTTCGCCATAAAGCTCAACCAACCAGCCCACGCTTCAGGGCCTTTCACTAGTGCACCCAAACCGAAGGTTAGGAACAGAGTGAACAGAATCAAAGGCAGTACAGTTGCTTCACGTAGCATGTAGAAGCGGTAGAACGGATGGTTGCTCCACCACGTTCTCTTCATCTCACGAACATAAGGCTTACGATTGCTCATCTTATGCCTCCTCTGTTGTTTTTACTTGGTTCTTGCTAACTGAAGTGCCGTCTGGTTTGAACATCGAGATAACGAAGTCCATTGAAGACTCAACTTTGCCTTGGTTTACCGCCGCTGCTGGGTCTACTTTCTTCGGACACACTTCAGAGCAGTAGCCGACGAACGTACAGCCCCAAGCGCCGTTTTCACCGTTGATAAGCTGCATACGTTCAGCTTTACCGTTGTCACGGCTATCGAGGTTGTAACGGTGAGCAAGAGTCAGTGCCGCAGGGCCGATGAACTCAGGGTTTAGACCAAACTGAGGACACGCTGCGTAACAAAGACCACAGTTGATACAACCAGCGAACTGTTTGTATTTCGCCATTTGCTCTGGCGTTTGAATGTTAGTGCCGTCTTCAGGCTTACGATCGTTACCAATGATGTAAGGTTTGATCGCTTCAAGGCGCTCGATAAACGGCGTCATGTCGACAATCAAATCTTTCTCGATTGGGAAGTTAGCCAATGGCTCGATAGTTAGGCCGTTCGGGTAGTCACGTAAGAAGCTTTTACACGCGAGTTTTGGCACACCATCAACCATGATGCCGCAAGAGCCACAAATCGCCATACGACAAGACCAGCGGTAAGAGAGGTCTTTATCTTGGTAGTCTTTGATGTAACCAATCGCATCAAGTACTGACATAGTGTCATCAAAAGGCACTTCGAATGTCTGCATATGAGGTTCTGCATCTTTCTCTGGATCGTAGCGCAGGATGTTTACTTTTTGGATACGGTTCGCTGACATTATGCTTGCTCCTCTTCACGCTTGTCGTTTGCCTCAGCGGCTTTTTCTGCTGCTGCGGCTTTCTCTGCGGCTTCACCGTACAAACGCGCTTTCGGTTGAGACTTAGTAATCTTCACATCGCTGTAGTCGATGGTTGGTGCTGAGTCTTCTTGGTAGAAAGAAAGCGTGTGTTTGAGGAAGTTCACGTCGTCACGCTCAGTGCAGTTGTCATCTAAACGCTGGTGTGCACCACGAGACTCTTTACGAAGAATCGCTGAGTGAACCATCGCTTCTGCCACTTCAAGGCCGTAACCCACTTCGATAGCGTAAAGTAGGTCCGTGTTGAACACTTTGCCTTTGTCTTTAATGCTGATCTTCTTGTAGCGCGCTTTCAGTTCAGTGATTTTGTCGATGGTTTCTTGCATCAAGTCTTCTTGACGGTAGATACCACAACCCGCTTCCATGGTGTGACCCATTTCAGTACGGATATCAGCCCAGTTCTCATCGCCTTCTTGATTTAAGATACCAGCGATGCGATCTTCAACCGCTTTCACCTGCTTAGCGATAGATTCTTCATTCCAACCTTTGAATTCCGCAGCGCGTTTCACGGCGTGTTCACCGGCAACGCGGCCAAATACCACGAACTCAGCCAGAGAGTTAGAACCTAGGCGGTTTGCACCGTGTAGGCCAACTGACGCACATTCACCCACGGCGAATAGGCCTTTGATGCGAGTTTCACAAGTGCCGTTGGTTTCAATACCACCCATGGTGTAGTGAACCGTCGGGCGAATAGGGATTGGCTCTTTTGCAGGATCAACGTTGACGTACGCTTTTGCTAGCTCACAGATAAACGGTAGGCGTTCTTGTAGGTACTCTTCACCAAGGTGGCGAAGGTCAAGGTGTACCACATCACCAAGTGGGTGCTTGATGGTGTTGCCTTTCTGCTGCTCGTGCCAGAATGCTTGAGAAACTTTGTCACGAGGACCCAGTTCCATGTATTTGTTTTTCGGCTCGCCCACTGGAGTTTCAGGGCCCATGCCGTAATCTTGCAGGTAACGGTAGCCGTTCTTGTTGACGATGATACCGCCTTCACCACGGCAACCTTCGGTCATCAAGATGCCAGTGCCAGGTAGGCCTGTTGGGTGGTATTGAACGAACTCCATATCACGCAGTGGCACACCGTGGCGATAAGCCATTGCCATACCGTCGCCCGTTACGATGCCGCCGTTGGTATTGCAGTGGTAAACACGACCTGCGCCACCGGTTGCAAGAACAACGGATTTCGCTTTGATGGTAACAAGCTCACCTTCAGACATATGAATTGCAATAAGGCCTTGTACTTCACCTTCTTCAGCGTCGCTCTTGTTTTCTACCAGAAGATCTACCACAAAGTACTCATCAAAGCGTTTGATGTTGTCGTACTTCATCGAAGTCTGGAACAGAGTATGAAGCATATGGAAGCCGGTTTTATCCGCCGCGAACCACGTTCTCTCTACCTTCATACCGCCGAATCGGCGCACGTTTACTTCACCGTTTTCTTTACGACTCCATGGGCAGCCCCACTGCTCCATTTGGATCATTTCGCGAGTCGAGTTTTCAACAAAGTATTCAACAACATCCTGTTCACATAGCCAGTCGCCACCGCCAACCGTATCGTTGAAGTGGTTATCTAGGCTATCTTCGTCTTTAATTACTGCTGCTGAACCGCCTTCTGCTGCCACCGTGTGCGAACGCATTGGGTAAACTTTAGAAATCAGTGCTACTTCCAATTCAGGATTAGCTTCAGCCGCAGCAATCGCTGTACGAAGACCAGCGCCGCCTGCGCCGATGACTGCGATATCTGTGGTAATTGTCTTCACAGTTATTCTCCAGTGTGATGCGGAGTATTCCGCTTGTTATTATAAAAAGCTTATTGATCGTACTGACTAATTGGTAGCTCTTACTAATCGATAGCACGTAAACGGCATCAACCGTTTATCACCCCTAAGCCTTAAGTGGTAGGTTCAGTGTAAGAGAGGATGGTCTTTGAAAAGTTGATGTATTTGGGTTTTTAGGTCGGTAATGCATATGGAAGCATAGAATTTATAGGTTATGTGACTGCAATCACGGCAATGAACTATTGATAGCGTTCCTCCTACAAGGCGTGTGTTAACAGCTTGTTGAGTATGGTTTTCGTTATCAATATTCTCATCGTGCCAACATCGATAAATGTGTTGTAGTACGTGATTTTCTTGCTTCATCAAAACAAGGTGCTGGTTTGATAAGGCAAAGATAGAAGCTTACAAAAGAGGCGAAAAGTGGTAATTTTCGTTGCCTATCATTCAGTAATATGGAACTCGATAATGCACTCCACATGGCAACCAGCCGCCACCATTAAGCAGTTAAAGCAACGTGCTGATATCCTTAATCAAATCCGCCAATTTTTTGCAGAGCGGGATGTGATGGAGGTGGATACGCCTGCGATGAGCCACGCCACGGTGACGGATGTGCATTTACATACTTTTAAAACAGAGTTCGTAGGGCCAGGTTATGCGCAGGGTCAGCCACTGTTCTTTATGACAAGCCCAGAGTTTCATATGAAACGACTGTTAGCGGCGGGCAGTGGCTGTATTTACCAAATTTGTAAGTCTTTTCGTAATGAAGAGAACGGCCGTTACCACAACCCTGAATTTACGATGCTGGAGTGGTATCGAGTGGGGTTTGATCACCACGATTTGATGGACGAAATGGACCTGCTATTGCAGCAAATCCTCAAGTCGGGCACAGCCGATCGAATGACCTACCAGCAAGCCTTTATTGATGTGCTCGGTGTGTGTCCGCTGGAAGACTCGATGGCGACTTTAAAGCAAGCCGCAGCGAAACTGGGTCTTAGTGATATTGCGGACCCTGAAGGAGATCGCGATACCTTACTGCAATTGCTGTTCAGCGTGGGTGTTGAAGAAGAGATTGGTCAAACAGTGCCTGCGTTTGTTTATGATTTCCCGGCATCGCAAGCAGCGTTAGCTAAGATCAACCCTGATGATTCACGAGTGGCGGATCGCTTTGAGGTGTATTTCAAAGGCATCGAGTTAGCCAATGGCTTCCATGAGTTAGACAAACCACAAGAACAACTGCAACGTTTTGAAGATGACAATGCCAAGCGTATCGAGATGGGTTTAGCGCCTCAACCGATTGATCATCACTTGATTGAGGCATTAACAGCGGGCTTACCCGATTGTGCGGGTGTGGCGTTAGGTATCGACAGGCTCATCATGCTGGCTTTGGGTTATGACCATATCGATGATGTGACCGCTTTCCCTTTCCCGCGTTCTTAGCTTTCGGTTTTTACTGAGAGTTAATCGTCATTCGCTATTAACTCTCAGCTTCGAATTCGCTTCACTAGCTGACTAGGGTTCCTGAGCCACTAGCTAACCAGGATACCAGTACCAAGTACGGCAACAATGGCACCGATCCAAGCGTAAGCATTCGGCCTCCGTTTGCTGTAAAGCCACAGTATCGGTAACAACATGATGGGGGTGGTTGATGACAGTAGAGCGACCATGCCAACATTACCTTCCTGCAGTGCATACAAGATCAGTGTCATTCCCAGCGCCATCGCTAAAAAACCGTTAACCGCGGTGATGGCGAATATTTGTCCATTTATCGGATTCAGTGCTCGCGAATGCTTGGCTCCGGTTAAGCGAAATAGTGAGTGAGCAATAAAGGCGGTGATCATTCGAATCGCTGAAGCGGCAACTGGGTCAATCTCAGTTTGCATGATGGGTTTTGCAATGATGCCACCCAGCGCTTGGCAAATCGCGGCGGTAATACCTAGAGCGACGCCAACCCACACAGTGCCCTTAATGGTTTCAAGTTGGTTTTGGGATTGACCTCGTCGACCAAAGAAGATGGCAGTTAATACACCACTAAACACCAACGCCGAGCCAATCAGCTCCATCGAAGTCATGCTTTCACTAAACAGGAAGTAACCAAGAATGGCGGAGAATACGGCGTGGCACGAGAACAGCAAGCCAGCTTGGCGTGGCCCCATTCGGTTCAGGCAGGCAAATAGGGCGGTATCGCCAATGAAGATACCAATCAGGCCAGAAAGCATCATAGGTGTCACTAGGTCGGCCTCGACACTTGCCCAGCCACCGGTAAACCAAGCCATGCTCGATAAGATGACCGCAGTGCAACCCATGCGCCAGCGGCTATAGGCGAAAGAACCTAAATGTTGAGCCGGTTTTACTGACATTAAGCTCGCAATCGCCCAGAGAAAAGCGGCCGCTAGAGCTAACCATTCAAATCCCATGTCATTAACATCCTTGTGTCTGGGATAAATTAGCTCATCAATATGCATCAAACCGAACGGAGAACAAAGTGATTCTTAATAAAAGAACCATGAACGTTTACAGTTCGGCCTAGCTTGGTTCGGCTTAGCTTGATGTGATCAATTACGCTTTACACTTTAAAGCGCTCCACATCTTGGCGCATCGACTGTGCAGCTTGGCTCATTTCGTTTGAGCTATTGCGACTGCTTTCTGCTTGCTGTGCAAGATCGTCAGAGGCATCTTTGATCCCTTGTGTATTGCGGCTTATGTCTTCGCTTACGGCGCGCTGTTCTTCTGCGGCACTGGCAATTTGTAGCGCCATGTCGTTGATTTCAGTGATCGCTTGGGTGATTTTAGTGAGGCTGCCATGGGCTTGCTCTGCGAATCCAACACTATTTTCCGCCAACTGAGTGCTGGTGGTCATGCTGTCAACGGCATGTTCGGTATTCTTCTGCAGCGTATCAATCATCTCGCGGATCTCTTCCGTTGAGCCATGCGTTCTTTGACTTAGCACGCGAACTTCATCGGCCACAACGGCAAACCCACGGCCTTGTTCACCCGCACGGGCGGCTTCAATGGCGGCATTCAATGCCAGCAGGTTGGTTTGCTCGGCAATGCCTTGAATGGTCGATAGGATCTGGTTGATGCTCTGAGCGTTGCTCTCCAATTCACGAATAACATTGGCGGCGTCTTCAACTTGCGTTGCCAAGCCAGTAATGGCATCACGGTTTTGCTGAATAACCTCTTGGCCTTCATTACAAGCGGTAGCTGACGCTTGAGAAGCGGATGCGGTTAGTTCAGCATGGCTGGCCACTTCTGCGGCGGTGGCCGACATTTCATGAATCGCGGTCGCAATCTGGGTGATGTCATTTTGTTGATTTTCAACGCGAATTGAAGATTGGGTCGCCAGTTGATTGGCTTTTTCTGAATGATTGTTTAAATCGTGGCTGTGCTCAATGACCCCCTTAAGCATGCTTTGCATTTGGCTTAAGAACTGGTTGACGAGCTCGGCAAGTTTGCCAATTTCGTCCATGCGTTTGATGTCAATTCGCTGAGTGAGATCGCCTCTGCCTTGAGCGAGTTGGGTCAGTGCTTCAGACAATGTTTGCAATGGGTAGAGTAAGCGGTTGATGACTATGGTGCTCGCAATTGAAATGACGATGTACAAAATGAAAGAAGTCAGCGTGATAAATTGAATGGCATCGGATACCGCAGAAAATGCCATGGCTTTATCGATAACAATGCCGAGTGACCAGTTGGTATTTGGAACGTTAGCAATGTAGACCATTTTATCCCCTTGGCCTGGCCAAGTAAGCGTGGTGATCATTTGGTTTTTAATCAGTTGCGAAACTCGGTTTGCTGTTAACTCTGGGTTCAAACTGGTCAAGGGTTTTTGGCTGAGCGCTTCATCACTGTACGCAACGATATTGTTGTTGCCATCGACTAAAAACGCAAAGCCATCGTTCTCGAGTTTTACATTAAGCACCGTATCAATGATGCTAGTGACGGTTAAATCTGCCGCAAGGACACCCTGTTTTTCACCGTTGAACGCTTTAGCAAAACTGATGACGATGCTGCCATCGAAATCTTGATAGGGTTCGGTAATGATGAGATCGGACGTTGCGTTGGCATCTTGATACCAAGGGCGAGTGCGAGGATCGTAGCCTGCTGGCCAATCTTCCCCTTTGTCGCCATAAGCAATAGTGCCGTCGCTGAATCCTGCATAAACAGACAGGAACTGTCCGGCTTGTTTGGTGATTAACAACTCGCGGTCAGAGTTATTACTGTTGGAAACAGTAGCTTCATTGGCCAGCATCATATCACTGCGAATGGAGAGCCAATCGGCAATGTAATTCGTGGTGCCGACACTCACATTTTTCATTTCTTGGTTGATCGCAATTTCAGTCTCTTGATTAAGCTGATTCACTGATATCCAAGCTTGAGCGCCACTTACGACGGCGATAATAACCGCGATTGCGATCTGAATTTTAAATTTAATAGTATGTCTCAAGGTCTATTCCTCCCTTTTTAGACAAAACGCGAATTAAAGTGACGTACTTGATATTGCAATGATGTGTTACTGGTACGTGTATAGTGTCGTTATATGAAGTGTTATAAATGTGTTTAAAATCAAAAATTTAAAAATAATTGTGATTTTTTTAATAAACAGTGAAGTGAAATCACAATTATCTATCGATTAGAACTTGATAAGCCCTCCAGATACGAAATAACGATGGCTATCTGGAGGGCGGTGATAAGAAGTTAACGCGCTAGGTGATAATAAATAGCGCGAGGTAGACGAGCAGCAAGCCGATGACCCCTAAGATGACCCCCATCTTCGCCATGTCTTTACTTTCGATAAGCCCAGTGGAGTAGGCCAATGAGTTTGGTGGTGTCGATACTGGAAGAATCATCCCCAGTGATGCTGAGAAAGCGACCACAACCAGCAAGCCTTGCAAACCACCAATCGCAACTAAGCTTTCCATTGAGGCGCCTATGGCTGCGGCGATCGGCATCAGCAAGTTAGCTGTGGCCGTGTTTGACATGAAGTTGGCCATTAACCAACACACAATCGATAGAGTGAGCACCACTGCGGTAGGCGATAAGGATTCATAATCAATCGCGTGCGCTAATGCTGCTGCTAAGCCTGTTTTATCTAAGCCGATACCAATCGCAATACCACCAGCTACCAACCACAACACATCCCAGTTAATCAGCTTGAGTTCATCTTTGCCCATGATGCCAGTGAGTGTAAATACGGCCAATGGAATAATAGACACGACGTAGGTGTTCATGCCATGTAGCTTGGTGGTCATCCACAGCACAATTGTCGCAGCAAAGGTGATGTAAACTACGATGGCTCGCCAACTCTTTTGAAACTGCCCATTGAGCTTGAGTACCATGTTCTTCTGCTTGGAAGGAAAGAGTTTCTGAAGAAGGAACCAAGCGATAGTGAGTTGAATGATTACGAAGGGCAAACCCATCATCATCCAACTGAGGAAGTCGATACTGTTTTCGCCAGTTAAATACTGCAATGCTATTGCGTTGGGCGGTGTACCGATTGGAGTGGCGATACCACCGGTGTTGGCGGCGATTGGGATACACAACACGAGCGCTTTAATCCCCATGTCGCCTTTAGGCGCAGAAGCCACAATTGGGCCTAATAGAGCAAGCATCATTACGGTGGTTGCCGTATTCGACATAAACATCGAGAACACAGCAGTAATCAGCATCAAGCCGAGCATAATGAAGCGCGGTTCTGTACCGAAGGGCTTGAGTAAAACCCGAGCTAGGTTGTTATCTAATTCGTATTTTGAGGCAGAGATTGCAAGCGCAAAACCACCCATAAAGAGAATAATGATAGGCGATGAAAATGCACCGAATATGTCGGTATATTTGATTAAATCACCGAGATCGTGCCCTGATGGTGGGTTTCTAAATAAGTGTAGGCCTTTGTCGGATATCATCACTAATTCTAGTGCAATGATCAAAATCGAAGTGGCAAATACTGGCACCGGTTCCAGAACCCAAAGCAGTGCCGCTAACAGGAATATTGCCAGCAAGCGATGCTGAATGAGAGTGAGGTCATCGATTGGGATTGAATCGATCGGCATGAGTAACACACCTAAGGGAATCGCAAAACAAATCAACAGCTTGACCAGGACGCCAACATTGAGTTTAGGCATGACACAAAGACCCTATTAATAAAATATCTTCAAATAGAATAAGTTATCTGTTTTTTTTGTACTTGGAGGTGGGTTGTAAAAACGAAAAGTTGTTCAAGATTTCAACGACTGTTTTGTTTTTGGTCAAACTTTTACGGGGGAGTTCTAGGTTTGTTACGATCAGGTTCGACAGCAATGAAAAAGGCGCGTTATTGACTAGAAATAACGCGCCTTTAAAAGATTGAGCAGTTAACTTGTATTTAATTTACATGTCAATGCAGAAGGTTAGGCTTGGTCTGTGTTCTCAGTTGAATCAGCCGTTTCAGCCTCTACTTCCTGACCCGCAATGTGCGCGAAAGGTGTGCCCAGAACGGTTTTCACGCCATTCTGCATCGTTTCGTCAAACTTGATGGCGTCTTTAGCAAATAGGTTGATGACCGTTGAACCAAGCTTAAAGCGACCCATCTCTTCGCCTTTCTTCAAGATGACTGACGTGTCACCTTGTGCTGGGTAATCCCATTTGTAGACAGAGTTACCGCGAGGTGGTGTGATGGTGCCTGCCCATACTTGCTCGATGCTGCCGACAATGGTCGCACCAACAAGCACTTGTGCCATTGGGCCAAACTCGGTATCAAAGATACAAACCACACGCTCGTTACGTGCGAATAGATTTGGAACGTTCTCTGCTGTTAGCGGATTTACTGAGAAAAGATCACCTGGAACGTAGATCATCTGGCGCAATGTACCGTCGCATGGCATGTGCACGCGGTGGTAATCACTTGGTGATAGGTAAAGCGTTGCGAATTCACCGTCTTTAAATTCATCCGCCAGCGCTGCATCGCCACCCAATAGCTCGCGCGCTGAGTAGTTGTGGCCTTTAGCTTGAATCAGTTGACCGTCAGTAATGGGGCCAAATTGGCTGACGCAAGCGTCGGCAGGGTGAACAATAACAGACTCGCCTTCAGCGATAGGGCGCATGTCTTCTTTTAATTCACGTACGAAGAATTCATTGAATGTTTTAAAGTGTTTTGGATCGCTATGCAGCGCTTCATCCATGTTCACTTTGTATTGTTTGATGAACCAGTTGATAACCGCTGTCGTTAAGCCGCCCGCTTTAGCCGACGCTAATTTACCGACTAGTCGAGTCAGTCCATGTTGTGGAATCCAGTACTGCAATCCAACTTTAATCTTATCCATTGTATTCATTTTCCAATGCTGTTTATTTTTAATGCTAATCGCTTTTAGTGCAAACGAGGTTATGACGGTTTAGGGCGCGAGATGTTACTTAAAATTGCGGCCATTGTCAGTAATCACTGTCATCGTCAGTAAAAGCACATGCTTGTTCACCAGAGTGCGGTTAGAGATCCGCTTTCTTACTTCGCGAGTACTGACGGTTATCTTTGTTGTCAGCCATTGTTTCAATAATGCGATGGTAACTAGCGAAACGTAAGCGACTAATTCTGCCATCTTCAACGGCTTCACGCAGAATACATCCAGGGTCGTCATTGTGTTTGCAGTCACGGAACTTACAACCGCCTAAGTATGGCTTGAATTCAATGAAAGCGTCAGTGATCTCATCCGGTTCTAAGTGCCATAGGCCGAATTCACGTACGCCTGGAGAGTCGATTAGGTCGCCGCCAGAAGGGAAGTGGTATAAACGAGCTGCCGTGGTGGTATGCTGACCAAGACCTGAGTTCTCAGAGACTTCGCCTTCTTCAATGTCGAGCGTTGGCATCAATGCATTTACTAGGCTTGATTTACCCACACCCGATTGGCCAACAAAGATGTTGATGCGATCTTTGAGTTCAGCTTCCAGCTCTTTGATGCCGTAGCCAGACTCTTTACTTACAAACATCACTTTATAGCCAATTTTCTCATATATTGTCAGTGTTTCACGGTATTCCGTAATTTGCTGTTCAGTGAGTAAGTCGACCTTATTGAGAACCACAAGCGGGGCAATGTTTACCGTTTCTGAAGCAATCAAATAGCGGTCAATGATATTAAGTGAAAGCTCCGGTAGCACGGCTGAAACAATAACCATTTGGTCAACGTTGGCAGCAACCGGCTTTAGGCCATCATAGTAATCAGGGCGAGTCAGCATTGAAGTTCTCGGTTCAACTGCTTCCACAACGCCAGAAATTCCGGCCATTGATTCTAAGCCTGCGCGCCAGATAACTCGGTCACCAGAAACTAAAGTCTCAATACTACGGCGTAAGTTACAACGATGAACTTCGTTAGTTTCAAGATCTTCGATATCAGCATGCTGACCAAAGCGTGTAATAACTAATCCACTCTTTGTACCGCCAAGCATGTTTTCATCCCACTGGATAGAATCTTCTTTCTTGAGTCGCTTGTTCTGGTTGCTACGTACACGACGTACTTGACCTTTGGTTAATTTCTTTTTTTTAGCCACAATTTTTCACTTAACACATCTAACTTGATGATTGGGGACTCAAACAAGGTGTTGCTGGTGCCATATGATTTCGATGGCCCTAAAGCTAGTTTGAGTATAGTTATTTGGGTATAGTACCTCTTTTACACATAAACAAATAGGCGACGCCTTATGTCCTTTAGCGATCAGAACCTTATTTGGGTTGATCTAGAGATGACAGGACTTGATCCTGAAACTCATAAAATCATTGAAATTGCGACTATCGTTACTGATAGTGAGCTTAACATCCTGGCTGAAGGACCTGTTTTGGCTATTCACCAACCTCAGAGTGAATTGGACAAGATGGACGAGTGGTGCACAACGACTCATACCGGCAGCGGCCTAGTGAAGCGAATTCAAGAAAGTACGGTTTCAGAACAAGATGCAATCCAACAAACGATTGAATTTCTTGAGAAGTGGGTACCAAAAGGTAAGTCACCGATTTGTGGCAACAGCATTGGCCAAGATCGCCGTTTCCTATACAAGCACATGCCTGAATTGGAAGAGTACTTCCACTACCGCTATGTTGATGTCAGTACCTTGAAAGAACTTGCTCGTCGTTGGAAGCCTGAAGTGTTAGATGGGTTTTCTAAGTCGGGGAGTCACCTGGCATTAGATGATATTCGTGAGTCGATCGCTGAGTTGCAGTACTATCGAAAAACGATTATTAATATCTAATCAGATCAAACGATCACGTTTATCTAACTTTTCAGGGACCTAAGAGCTGATTTTTTTGAAAATCTGTGTGCTTTTACAGCAGTTGAGTAAAAACTTGCGTAATTTTGCATTAAGGACTTGCATCACAAAAAAATGCTCTTATAATTCGCAGCCCTGAACGACGAAAGACGTTTCAGATTGCGATACTAGCTCAGTTGGTAGAGCGCAACCTTGCCAAGGTTGAGGTCATCG